>CAIKHC010000028.1 GCA_903827085.1 uncultured Candidatus Nemicrothrix sp.
AACGCACAACTCGCGTCTCTCGAACTCAACGCCACCATGACACAGGGCGATATCGAGCTTTCACAAGGAACCTACGAGTTCTCGTTCTGGGCCAAAGGCGAACTCGATTGGGACTTCACCTTCTACGACACCAACGGAAACATCATCGGAAGCTTCGGCAGCTCAACAACCGGAGCGCTACTCGGCCTCACCCAATTCAACGAACAGTTCACCGTCCCAACCGGCACCACAACGAGCGACCTCACATTCGTTGCACGTTCAGACAGTGCGCTCATCGATCTTGTGAGCCTCACCGCAATCGAACTTTGCGAGACACCAGCTGGCGACGACCAGGCGGTCACTCCAAGCTTTACCGGCTAACGGTCGCTCCTCCACCGGGCCCAAAGGTGAGCCTGAACCTCGTATTCTGAAGAACCAGAGGAGTCAGTCCACTCGATCTTGCGCTAACCACGCCTCGTCACGCGTTCGACTGACACACTCTGTGGATCCACCCCATTAACTCTGAGGTTCTCGTGACTCGCACTGCCATCACAAATGCAACGATTGTCACCGTCGACTCCAACGACACCGTGATCGACGGCGGGACCATCGTCATCGATGGCAACGTGATCTCTGAAGTACTGCCCGCTGGCGCTAAGCCTGCATCAGCTGTCGATCGCACAATCGACGCTGGTGGTGGAATCGTGATGCCGGGACTCATCAACGCTCACACACATCTCGCGATGACTGCATTCCGCGGCTTTGCTGACGATGTTGATCTTCAAGATTTTCTCGGAAAACTCTTTCCCGCCGAAGCGAAGATCATGTCCGATCGCCATGTTCGCGTTGGTGTTCGCGCTGCGTTCGCCGAGGCGATGCTTTCGGGCTGCACCGCAGCACTCGATATGTATTGGTACCCCGATGCCAGCCTCGAAGAAGCAGCAAAGGCGGGATTCCGACTGCAGACCGGACCGATCTTCATTGGATCGAACGGGCCCGACAACATTCCATTCGAACAGCGGCTTGCGGATGCAACCGCATCCAAGCCCCACCAGTGGATCCTGGCGCATGGCACCTACACGATGAACCCGGATCAACTTGCTGACGTTGGTGAACTCGCTGCCACTGAGGGCGCCCGCTTTCACATTCACGCGTCAGAGAATGCCGGTGAGGTTGCCGACGTTCAGGGCCGCTACGGGAGAACACCAGTCGAATTACTCGACGACAAGGGGCTCCTTCGCTCCGGAACGGTTCTTGCGCACGCGGTCGTACTTTCTGATGCGGAAATCGCGCGCCTGGCGGAAACGCAAACCGCCGTCGCCCATTGTCCAAGTTCGAATATGAAGTTGGCATCGGGATTCTGTCGTGTTCCCGAGTTGCTTGCTGCAGGAGTGACCGTGGGCCTCGGCACTGACGGCCCATCTTCATCGAACGACCTCGACATGCTCGCCGCAATGCGCGTCGCTGCCCTCATCCATAAAGGCAACCGCCTTGATCCCACAGTGCTGCCTGCTGCAGCAATTCTTCGAATGGCAACTATGGGATCGGCAGCGGCGCTTGGGATCGATCAAATCGTCGGTTCCATTGAAGTTGGGAAGAACGCCGACCTTGTCCGTCTCGACCCAGCCTCGCCCTCGCTTACGCCGGTCTACGACCCAATCTCCACCATCGTCTACGCCGCTTCGCGCGCCGACGTCGTTGACGTGTGGATCGACGGTGTCGCCGTTGTCCAGAACCGCACATGCACCACGCTCAATCTGGATGCGGTCCTTCGCGACCTTCGCGCTGAAGGCCTTGCAATTACCCAGTGACCCGGGTGCTTCCCGTCGCTCGGCCGCGGTCGCTACCGTTGCTCACGCATGACCGGACGGCCTGAAGAGACGACAACCGCCGAACCCGGCACCAAACGGTTTGCTCATATCCCCGCGCTCGACGGGTTGCGGGGTCTCGCCGTTGCCGCGGTGGTGATGTATCACTTCGCCCCTGAAATCGTGCCGGCCGGATTCCTCGGCGTCGACATCTTCCTCGTGCTTTCCGGTTTCCTCATTACGTCGCTCGCCCTCGAAGAGGTCGACCGCACGAAATCAATGTCGGCATCGGGGTTCTTCGCCAGACGCGCTCGCCGACTCCTACCTGCCTCAATCGCCACAATCGTAGTTGTTGTCATCGTTGCCAGAATCCTTGATCACGGGTCTGTTGATTCGTCGCTGCGTGGACATGCCGTTGCCTCGCTTACTTACATCGCGAACTGGTGGTCGATCGCACAGCAGAACTCTTACCAAGCCGCGTTCGGCACCGAATCTCCGCTCAACCATTTCTGGTCGCTTGCCGTCGAAGAGCAGTTCTACCTGGTGTTTCCGATTGCCCTTATCGGAACAATCGCCCTCTTGAAGCGACGCATCGGAGTCCACCGCCTCGCGCACGTCGCACTTATCGGTGCTGTCGTGGGCGCTGTTGCTTCATGTGCACTCATGTGGATCCTGCGGACACCTGGTTCTGATCCGTCACGCGTTTACCTCGGCACCGATACGCGCTCGCAAGCTCTCTTCGTGGGTATTGCGATTGCCTGCATTATCCGCTTGTGGCCGGTGAATTCCTTGAAGGCCGCGACCCGCACGGTGCTCACCACCGCAGCGCTTGTTGCGCTCGCAGCGTTGGTCGGCATTGCAAGTACTGCCGACTTCCGTTCGGACTGGCTGTATACGGGGGGATTTCTCCTCATAGCGATCGCGACAGGCATCGTCGTGCTCGCGCTCAATGGTCATGATTCGTTCTTTACGAAGGCGCTCAGTCTTCGCTGGTTCCGAACACTCGGGCTCGTCTCCTACGGGCTCTACCTCTGGCATTGGCCAATCAAGGTGTTTGTCACAGGAGAACGTCTTCACCTCAGCGACGATCAGGCCGGCCGCATCGAACTCTTCGTCATTCGTGTCGCGCTCACCGCAGCCGCTACCGCTCTGAGTTGGTACCTCATCGAGCAACCATTCCGTCGACGCAAGCCCGAATCGGCTGAGGCCACAACAACCAAACGACCAAGCCGCATTTACGGCGGTCTCGGAGCGCTCGGCGCCACCGCGCTTGTGCTCGGAATCGTGTGGTTCGGTGCTGCGCCATCCGCCCCGGCGCCTACTGATTTCTCCTCGAGTGTTGCGCCTTCAACAGGAGCCGATAAAAACGCCGACCCTCCCATTTCACTTCTGTGGTTTGGCGATTCAGTGGCGTGGACAATAGGTGGCGGAATCGTCGAATTCCCTTGGCCTACCGGGTACAACTCGCCGTTCGACCCCACGCGCATCGTTATTTGGAATAAGGGAGTCTTCGAATGCCCGCTGATGCAGCAGCAAACTCGGTCGTTTGGAATCCTGCGTACTGGTGGTGGTTCGTGCGTGGGCTGGGAGGCCAAATGGCGCGAAGCATCGATGACGTTTTCGCCTGACGCCATTGTTTGGTCAGGCGCTTTACGCGATACCTATGACGTACTCGTCGACGGAACCTGGATTTCTTTCGGTTCGACCGAATGGATTGACCTCTACAACGCCGAACTCGACAAAGCTGCTGCGATCGCCACAGAGAACGGCTTACCACTCGTCATCGTTTCTCAAGCCGATCCGCAAGTCTTCCCTGATGAGAAGAGCGAGGACAGTCTCACGGCTTCAAATATTGGAAAGTTTGCCCAGTTGCGCCAGATCCAACGTGACTATGCGCTTGCACATAGCGACACAACGGTGTCGATTGATCTCAATGAATTGTTGTGCGCAGGGGGATCCTGCGAGGACCGAACGCCAAGCGGCGAAACGATCCGCGTTGATGACCTGCACTATTCAATTGCCGGATCTGCCCATATCGCTCCAACCGTGACCACCGCGATCGAGAGCGCGTTGAAGCAGTGGTACGAGCAGCACTCGAACTGATGGCGCTCAGCGCGCCATCTGAGTTGTGCGGTTTACGGAATTCGTAGGCCAGAGATATTGCGGCTGATAACCAGGCGCTGAATCTCTGAGGTTCCTTCGAAGATCGTGAAGATCTTGGCGTCACGGTGCCAACGCTCGACGGGGTACTCACGGGTGTAGCCGTAGCCACCAAGAATCTGAATGGCCTGTTCGGTCACCCACACCGCAACTTCGCCGGCCTTGAGCTTCGACATTGATCCTTCGCCGGCTTTGAATTCCTTGCGATTCGCCGCCATCCATGCGGCGCGATGTACCAGAAGACGAGCGGCATCAATTTCCGTCTTCATGTCAGCCAACTTGAATGCGATTGATTGATTCATGATGATCGGACGACCAAAGGCCTGGCGCTCTTTGGCGTATTCAAGTGAGTACTCATAGGCCGCTCGAGCAACACCAAGCGCCTGCGCTCCAACAGCCGGGCGTGTGGCTTCGAACGTTGCCATTGCCGGCTGCTTCTGGCCGCTGCTTCCAGATTCGCGAGCACGAGCGAGTTTGTCGTCGAGTTTCTCTTTGCCGCCCAGCAAACAACGACCAGGAACACGAACATCCTCGAGCACAACTTCGGAGGTATGTGACGCCTTGATGCCGTGCTTCTTGTACTTCTGTCCCATTGACAAACCCTTGGTGCCGGGAGGAACTACGAACGATGCTTGACCACGACCCTTAAGTTCCGGATCAACCGCAGCAACAACGACGTGAATGTCGGCAATGCCACCGTTGGTGATCCATGCCTTGGTGCCATTAAGCACCCATTCATCGGTCTTTTCGTCGTAGACCGCACGCGTGCGCAACGACGAAACATCGGAACCAGCGTCGGGTTCACTCACACAGAACGCACCGAGCTGCACCTTGTCGGCAGTGCCGTAACACTGCGGCACCCATTCCATGACCTGTTCCGGTGTTCCGTTGCCGCTAATGCC
Source organism: uncultured Candidatus Nemicrothrix sp. (assembly GCA_903827085.1). Lineage (GTDB taxonomy): Bacteria > Actinomycetota > Acidimicrobiia > Acidimicrobiales > Acidimicrobilacustridaceae > Acidimicrobilacustris > Acidimicrobilacustris europaeus. The sequence continues at coordinate 4,850 of CAIKHC010000028.1, forward strand.
TGCGGCGGCAAGACCCGAACCAAAGATGGCAAGGCCGATACCAGCATCGCCCCAGAACAGTTCTTCAATGGCGAGAACGATGGAAAGACCAGTCGGGTCGGCAAGGTTTGCGGCCATGAACTCCCAGCCGTACAAACCGATGTTCGCTGCTTCTTGAACGATGGGCCACGGAAACTCTTCGCGCTCGTCCCACTCTTCAGCGGCGGGACGAATGACATCGGCTGCGAACGTGTGAACCCAATCGACCAGTGTTTGCTGATCTTCATTGAAGTCAAGGCTGTAATCGGACATTGGCGTTCCTCTCGGGGGGCCCGGTTGCATCCGGGGACGACGCGTGCGTCCGCAAAGTTACCCTGCGGTAACCGCCGATGCCGACTTGGGGCGGCCAGGCAGGAGCGTGAGGGCGAAAGCGGCCAACGCCGCACCCACCGCATAGGGCCAACCCATGCCTGCCCATTGAAAGAGCGCCCCAGCGGCAAGGGGCCCGATGACTCGTCCGGCGCCTCCGGCCGACTGCTGCCAACCCAGCCAGACGCCCGTGTCACGCCCAGCCCGACCTGCCACTGCCGAGGTAAGGGTAGGAGTGAGTAGCCCCTGCCCGACCGTGAGCAGCAGTAGCGCGACCACGAGACCCGCCCAACCAAGATCAAACGCAAGAACGAAAAGCCCGAAACAGTTCGAGATCAAACCGAAACGAAGAGTTGGGGTCTCGCCGAGTCGACGCGTGACCGGACCAACGAGACCACCTTGCACACCAACGAGTACGACGCCGATACCTGCGAACACGGCCGCAGTTCCCGACAACCCGAGTCCGTACCGATTACTCGCCAACAATGAAAATGTCGCTTCGAAACCACTAAAGGCGACGATGCCGACAAACGCAATGACGATCAGGCGAATGATTTCCGCGCGTCGAGTCGGCGACGTGTGATTGGCATGAACATGGCGAAACACGCCATGAGCTGGTTCAACAATTCCTGGTCCGTCGAGTGCCGGGGCTTCGGCGATGCTTTCCGCATCAGCGTCCGCTGCAGCAGATTCCGCCTCGCGCGCCGCAACGACATCGGGTCGAGCGAGGGGATGTCCCGCTACTCCGTGCGCGGTTTCAGGAAGCCGCTTCAGCGCCACAAGCGCATTGATCGCCGCAATCGCTGCCGCGACAAAGAATGGCGCTTTCGGATCGACAAGAGCGGCAAGGCTGCCGATGATGGGACCGGCAACAAATCCAACACCAAATGCTGCACCGATTAAGCCCATGTAGCGAGCACGCTGGCGTGCCGGCGAAATATCGGCCACGGCCGCTTGCGCGACCGACACCGATGCTCCCGATATGCCATCAATGATTCGACCGACAAACAGAATCCACAACGCGCCGGCAAAACCCGTCACGAGCGAACCAACTGCGGTTCCGCACAACGACAGAATGATGATGGGCTTGCGACCAATACGGTCACTCAATTTTCCCCACACCGGAGCGAACACGAGTTGTGCAAGTGAGAACGTGGCGGACAAGAGGCCGATGACAGCCGCACCGGCACCAAACCGTTCTGCGTAAAGCGGAAGGATCGGCAACACAATGCCGAAGCCGATGAGGTCAATTGCGACGGTTGTCCAAATGACCCAGAACCCGCGCGGGAACGGCTGACGTTCTTTCTTCTCTGCCATCAGGCGGGACGAACCTGGGTGCCGTCGGCAGTGTCCTCAACGAGCCAACCGGCGCCGGTGAGTTCATCGCGAATGGCGTCGGCAGCGGCCCAGTCCTTGGCTGCGCGGGCCTCGTCACGAGCACGAGCGCGTTCAAGAATCTCGGCAGGAACTTCTTCGCCGCCAGCGTTGAGGACGAGCCCAACCGCGCCACAAATTTCAAACGCCGCAGCTGCTAGCGGTGCCGCGGTTGTGGAGTCGCCCGCATCAAGTGCCGTGTTGGCTTGACCAACAAGACCAAATAACAACGCCACAGCAGCAGGTGTATCGAGATCGCTGTCCATAGCGACGCGGAACGCCTCGACCGATGCAGCATCGGGTTCGCCGGTCAGTCCGGCATTTGCCGCACGTCGGGCAAAGGCATCGAGTCGACGCAACGCAGCTGACGCATCGTCGGTTGTCGCGCGGGTGACTTCAAGAGGCGTGCGGTAGTGCGACCGAAGAACTAACAAGCGATACGCGCGCGGATCGGTGGATTCAACGAGATCGAGAAGATTGGTGAAGTTGCCGAGGCTCTTTGACATTTTCTCGCCGCCGACTTCAACAAAGCCGTTGTGCATCCAATGCCGTGCAAATGTGCGCCCCGATGCCAACGCCTGTGCACGTTCGTTCTCGTGATGCGGAAAGGCGAGGTCTTGACCTCCGCCATGAAGATCGAATCCTTCACCCAGGAGGTCGAGCGACATCACGACACACTCGGTATGCCAACCCGGTCGACCTTCGCCCCACGGCGATGGCCACGAAGGTTCGCCTGGCTTGGTGAACTTCCAAAGCGCGAAATCAATCGGCGAATGCTTGTGATCTGCCACTTCGACGCGCGCGCCAGCTTGTAGCGATTCGATCGATTGACGGGCAAGCAATCCGTAGTCAGAAACAGCAGCCGGGGTGAAGTACACGCCGTCGTCGGAAACGTAGGCAACATCGCGAGCGATCAGGTCGGCAATGAGTTCAACCATTTGATCGACATAGGCAGTGGCATGCGGGTCGGAGGTCGGACGGTCGACGCCGATGGCCTCCATGGCCTTCCACCACACCTGCTCACACTTCTGCGCGATATCGGACCACTCTCGGCCTTCGTCGTTCGCCCGCTTGATGATCTTGTCGTCGATGTCAGTGATATTCGAGACGTAATTGACCTCGAGGCCAGTCCACGTGAGATAACGGCGCAGAACGTCGAACACGAGTGAGAAGCGACCATGACCCAGATGGGGCGGCCCGTAGACCGTTGGCCCGCACACGTACATCGAGACCTTCCCCGGTTCACGGGGTTCGAAGGGCACAACCTTGCCCTGAGCGGTATCAAAGAGGTGAAGCACGACTGCCAACGCTACCTGTCCCCACACCCCCTCCTGCGAGTCCTCACGTGAGTCGAACAGGCGGGGCGAACTAGCGTGATCGGGTCATGACATCGGCCACCCCCACCCCGCGAAGCAGTTGGACTGTCCCCCAAAAGCCCGACCTTGAGGGCCTTGAGGCCCGCTGGGGCGCGACCTGGGACGCCGACGGCACCTATTCCTTTGATCGCACCGCCACCCGAGACGGCGTGTACTCGATCGATACTCCTCCCCCGACCGTCAGTGGCTCGCTCCATGTCGGCCATGTCTTCAGTTACACCCACACCGACACCATCGCCCGCTACCAGCGCATGCGTGGCAAATCGGTCTTCTATCCAATGGGATGGGACGACAACGGCCTGCCCACCGAACGTCGAGTGCAGAACTACTACGGCGTGCAGTGCGATCCGTCGCTGCCGTACGACCCCGACTTCGCGACGCCGACGCCCATGTCCGATCGCCCGAAGGAAGATCAGAAGAAGCTTCCGGCGCAGATCAGCCGCCGCAACTTCATCGAGTTGTGCACCACGCTCACCGCTGAAGATGAAAAGGCATTTGAAGAGCTCTTCCGTACGCTCGGACTTTCGGTTGACTGGTCGCTCACCTATGCCACCATCGACGATCGCTGTCGTCGCGTTGCCCAGCGCGCGTTCCTTCGCAACCTTGCGCGCGACGAGGCATACCAGGCCGAAGCTCCAGTGTTGTGGGACGTCGACTTCCGCTGCGCCGTTGCCCAGGCAGAACTTGAAGATCGCGAAATGCCCGGCGCATATCACCGTCTGCCGTTTGTTCGCACCGACAACGGTGAACCGATCTACATCGAAACAACGCG
>CAIKHC010000029.1 GCA_903827085.1 uncultured Candidatus Nemicrothrix sp.
ATTCCGACGGCAATTGGCTTGAACCCCTTACGGTGCTCACCGCAATAGGTGCACTCACCGAACGAGTGCGTCTGAACACCGCAATTCTCATCGCCGCATTGCGCACTCCGACCGTGCTCGCAAAGCAGGCGGCAACAATCGATGTGCTCTCAGGCGGACGTCTCGAACTTGGCGTTGGTGTCGGTTGGCAGAAAGAGGAATACGACGCCTGCGGTCTTGATTACGACAACCGCGGTCGTCTGCTCGATCACACGATTGAGGTGTGCCAGTTGCTGTGGCGCGAACAGGTCGCCACCTACTCCTCGCCCGAGCTTTCGTTCGAAAAGATTCACCAGATGCCGAAGCCTCGTCAGGCGGGCGGTGTGCCGATCTGGATCAGCGGAACGATCAACGCCCGCGTGATCCGTCGCATCGCTGCGTTCGGTTCAGGTTGGATTCCGTGGGGTGCCGACGGCGGCGATCTCGTCAACGCCATTCCGAAACTGCGCGCTGCAGTCGAGAAGGCCGGGGGAGATCCGTCGTTTCAGGTGCAGGGTCACGCTGCTGCAGTGCGCGATGGCGATGGAAACCTTGACCTCGTTGCCACGATGGCAGCATCACGGCCGATGATTGAAGCCGGTGTCACTGACTTGCGCGTCACGATCAATCATCCCGAGCAGTACGAAGAAGCGCTCGAGGCGTACTCCGACGTTGTGCGCGCGTTCCGCCACGAATTCGGCTGAACCTATTCAGCAGGGCGTAGTTCGGAGTAATCGAAAAACGCGCGCAGGCTCGCAAACTTCGTACCTTCATCGTTGAGCAGGATGTGATCAACGATGCGCGGAAGTTCCATCTTCTGATCGCCCATCATGATGTCGACGCGCAGAAAGGCGATGACCTCATTCCCCACAACGATTGGGGGAGCGGTAACGGAGAGGGTCAGGTCAGTGACGTTCTCATCGAAGAACTTGCCGATGGCTTCGCGCCCAATGTTCACGGGAGCGCCTACTGGGTCTTCTTGTCGAGCATCGTCGGTGAAGCAGTCGAGCCAAGCTTCGCGGTCTTGGCTGGTCATTGCGGCGCAGTAGCGCTCGAGGAGCGGAAGAACGTCGGCACTTGTAGGCATGGAAACTCCTTGAAGTGGGCACCGTGAAGAGTGGTGACCGAAGGTTGAACCGGTACAGGTAACTGGGTCATGAAGGTACTCATCTAGGCGGCCGCATGCCGCCTCATTCAGCGATGACGACTACCTGGTCTCACGAAGCAAGGGTGAGTGGCTGCTCGCGGCCTTCATCCTGACGCTTCTTCCCCCAACCTGGATGAGCAAAGACATAACCGAGGCGCTCTTTCCAACTTGACGCTTTGGCGACATCACGAATGATGTCGGCGTACTCATGGGTCGCGATACGAACCGGGTTGAACGTGTTGATGTTCTTGGTGAGGCCATAACGAACTCGTTCGCCTTCGCGTTGGAAGGTGCCAAAGAGGCGATCCCAGGTAATGAGGATGCCGCCATAGTTCTTATCGAGATATTCCGGCTGTGCGCCGTGGTGCACGCGGTGGTGCGATGGCGTGTTGAGAATCTCCTCGGCCTTACCGAGACGATCAATTGCTTCAGTATGGATCCAGAATTGGTAGATCAAGTTGATTGCTCGAGCGTTTTCGATCACGCGGGGTCGGAACCCGAGCCAGGCCATGAGTCCGTAGGGCACGAACATTCCAAAGACATCGGCGACTGGTTGACGAAGCGCAGTGGTGAGGTTGTAGTGCTCGCTGGAATGGTGAACCACATGAATGGCCCATAACCAGCGACTCTCGTGCTGAATTCGGTGGTTCCAGTAATAGATGAAATCCCACGCCACGAGTGCGCCAGCAGTTGCAGCGATTCCCGCGCCGAGGTCGCGCTTTGAACCGCCCGCGTTCCACATGCGCTTTGCTGATGTGCGCGCTGCCCAAGTTGTCGACCCAGTAACAACGCCAGCAGCAACTGCAGCGACTCCGCTTGAAGGCCGAATGCGCTTTGCGAAGCGTGTGAGTTTTGAATCGTCGTCACGCTTAGCCAGTGCGTCGGCAACGGTGGTGAGCGCAGCAGCACCGACGGCTGTTCCCACAAGAACTTTTCGGTACTTACCTTTTCCGGGCCCAACGGGAGCGAGTAGTGCATTCAGCGCAAGTGGCATGTAGAGACTTGCTGTGCCCATCACGAGGCTGGCGATGGAATCACGCTTCTCAAATCCAATAGCGGTGTCATTGCCTGCAGCTGCTTGCCGATCGAGTGCGACCTTCTCAAGGCCCATCGCCGCGAAGAATCCGGGAGTAGCGATTTGGATGAGATCAATCTCACTCATGTTGACTCCTGGATGATGATGCAACGGATGCTGTGATCAGCCTCCCACTCAATCACCGCGTGAGCCAACGGTCGGGTCGGCTCAATGTGTTCGAGGAGATTCGGCAGGTTCACGAGTTCCCACGCACCGTTCACCATTTCGAGGAAGAGATCCTCGGGAACGCCAGTCCACGGGTCGAAGAAGGGTGAGTAATCGGTGCGCGCTGCATCTCGGAGGGTGCTGGTTCGTTGAATGAACCACTCGCGCATGACGGGTTCATCTGCGTGGAGATAGAGGCTGACGTCGAAGTGGTCATGGAACTGAAGTGCATTGACGCCCTCGAAGATCAAAACGTCGACCGCAGGAACTTCGACCACCTCATCGATGATGTCGTAGGTGTGATGGTCGTAGACCGGAACCGAGACGGGTTTCGAAGATCGAATGTCGTCGAGGAATGTCGTGATTGCGGCAGTGTCGTAGCTCTCGGGGAACCCCTTGCGGTCTGCGAGACCTTTCTCGGCGAGAGCGGCATTGGAATGAAGAAACCCGTCACTTGCAATGACGGCAACATCTAGGCCCGTATCTTCGGAGAGCAGCGTGGCGATGGTGGAGCTGAATGTGCTCTTTCCCACGGCGACGCCGCCGGTTACGCCGATGACAACGGTCGAACCCTTTATCGCATGGGCCTCAATGATGAGCGACAGGACTGTGTCGAGGTTCGGCGCCGCCATGGGGCAACGCTAGGGGGAGGCAGCCGTGTTCGTGAAGCCGAACTGTCAGGAGTCCTACACTCATCCGACTGCCTGATTATCGGATCAGCGCAACGCAGCAGGGGGACAAATCATGGCTATGCCGACAGATATCGGCATCGTGGATCTCGGTATGGGATTCCCGTTCACGAGCATCGAAGAGAAGAAGTCTGCTTACGACTTCTTCAAGGCCAATCTGAAGGACAACGAATCGCTGAAGGAAATGGAATTCCCAGCGCAGTACATGTTCAAAGACGTCCCCGATGTTGTGTCACCCGATACCGACGTTGTTGCTTGGATCGTCGAAAAGATGGACGCGTTCAACATCGAACAGTGCATGACCGGCGTGAACGAACATTCGATTCGCGCCAAGGCTGAACACCCTGGCCGCTTTCACCTGTGCGCACAGGCCGATCCCAACAAGGGAATGGAAACCGTTCGCAACCTGAAGCGACTCAAGGCCGAGAACAACATCGTTGCTGCCATGACATTCCCCAGTGGAATGGTTCCGCAGGTCGGTATCGGCGACAAGAAGATGTATCCGATCTACGCCACGTGTTGTGAACTCGACATTCCGATCTGCATCAACGG
>CAIKHC010000030.1 GCA_903827085.1 uncultured Candidatus Nemicrothrix sp.
CCGATCTTCTTCGCCGGAGCCTTCTTCGCCGGAGCCTTCTTCGCCGGAGCGGCCTTCTTGGCTGGGGCCTTCTTCGCCGGAGCGGCCTTCTTGACGACCTTCTTGGCCGGAGCCTTCACTGCCGCCTTCTTGGCCGGAGCCTTCTTCGCTGCGGACTTCTTCGCCGGTACCTTTTTGACTGCCACGGATGTTCTCCCTTGAGTGGCGGTGGATCGGCGGAGGGTAAGGGCGCCACCCTCCCACGTCAACCCGCACGCACCGAAGCCGTTCGGCGACAGCGTACGCTTGGCCCCCATGCCATTCGGTCCCGTCGACCCAGATCTCGACCTCCCCACCCTCGAGCAACGCCGCCTAGAGCGCTGGAAGGCCGATGACACCATCGGTGCAACCCGCCGACTCCGGGCTGGAGGCGAGCCCTGGATCTTCTACGAGGGCCCCCCCACCGCCAACGGCCGACCTGGTCTCCACCATGTCTGGGCCCGAGTCTTTAAAGACATCTACCCACGGTTCCAGACCATGCGTGGCCGAGATGTTCCCCGGAAAGGCGGGTGGGACTGTCACGGTCTCCCCGTAGAGCTCGAGGTTGAAAAAGAACTCGACCTCTCCACCAAACAAGACATCGAAGAATTCGGAATCGCCGAGTTCAATCAACGCTGCCGCGAATCGGTTCAGCGTTATGTCACCGACTGGACTGCACTCACCGAACGATCCGGCGTATGGATTGACACCGCCGACGCCTATTGGACCCTCGACAACTCCTATGTGGAATCGGTGTGGTGGCTCATCCGCCAGTTGTGGGACAAAGGGCTTCTCTACGAGGGTCACAAGGTTTCTCCCTATTGCGGTCGTTGCGGAACCGCGCTTTCGAGTCACGAACTCGGACAGCCCGACGTCTATCGCGACGTTGTTGATCCATCGGTCTACGTCCGGTTCCCGATCGTCGATCGCGATGTCGACCTCTTGGTCTGGACCACCACGCCTTGGACTCTCATCTCGAACGTCGCTGCCGCCGTCGGCCCCGACATTGACTACGCGCGCGTCGCCTCCACCGACGGAACTCGCGATCTCGTCATGGCCGCAGCCCTTGCACCTGACGACGCCATCGTCGTTGAGACATTCAAAGGCTCAGATCTCGTTGGTTGGCGCTACGAGCGCCCGTTCGACACGCTGACTCCCCCGGCCGGATCCGATGGCTGGCGCGTTGTGGCGGCCGAGTTCGTCACTACCGACGACGGTTCGGGAATCGTTCATCTCGCCCCCGCCTTCGGTGAAGACGATGCTGCGGTTGGTCGAGCCGAGAATCTGCCCGTCCTCAATCCTGTCAATGCCGACGCCGCCTTCGATGCATCGGTTCCTGCATACGCCGGAAGGTTCGTAAAGGACGCTGACCGCGACATCATCGCCGACCTCAGCGCCCGAGGACTTCTCGTTCGCGAGCAGGCCTACGAACACAGCTACCCCCATTGCTGGCGATGCAGCACACCGCTCATTTACTGGGCCAAGACCTCATGGTTCGTGCGTACGTCACAAAATCGCGATCTCCTCATGCGAGAAAACGAGCGCATTGAGTGGCATCCCGAATTCATCAAGCACGGTCGATTCGGCAAGTGGCTTGAAGGAAACATCGACTGGGCGCTTTCGCGAGACCGCTACTGGGGAACACCTCTTCCGATCTGGCGATGCGATGCAAATGGCCATGAACACTGCATTGGTTCTGTTGAAGAACTCAGCGCTCTGACCAGTCGTGATCTCACCGAACTTGATCTTCATCGGCCTCACGTCGACAACATCACCTTTACGTGCAGCACCGATGGCTGTGCGGGGACGATGCGTCGCGTTGCACCAGTCCTTGATGCGTGGTTCGACTCGGGCGCAATGCCCTCAGCACAGCGGCACCATCCGTTCGAAAATGCCGACTCATTCAACGGAGCATTCCCCGCAGATTTCATTTGCGAGGCTATTGACCAAACCCGCGGTTGGTTCTATTCGCTTCTTGCCGTGAACTCGCTGGTCTTCGATTCCACGCCGTACAAGAACGTTGTCTGCCTCGCCCTCATTGTCGATGAGAACGGGCAGAAAATGTCGAAGTCGCGCGGAAATGTCATCGCGCCGTCCGACATTTTCGACACGTTGGGTGCCGACGCTCTGCGCTGGTATTTCTTCTCCTCGGGACAACCCTGGACTCCACGCCGCGTCTTCAACGACGGAATTCGCGAGGCCACCCGTCAAACGTTGCTCACGCTCTGGAATGTGTTCTCATTCTTCGCGACCTACGCCGACCTCGATGGTTGGCAGCCCGATCCAAACGCGCCTGCACCGACCCACGTACTCGACCGTTGGATCCTTTCCGAACTCGATGACACTGTCACTTCGGTCACGGCGGCACTCGAGAACTTCGACGCGCTCGGTGGTTCTGGTCGCATCGCAACGTTCGTCGACGATCTGTCGAATTGGTACGTGCGTCGCAGTCGCCCTCGATTCTGGAAATCAAGCGACACGGCCGCACACGCAACGCTGTATGAATGTCTCACCACCATTTCGCAGGTGTTGGCGCCGTTCTGTCCGTTCTTAGCCGACGAGATCTACACAACCCTCACCACTAGTCAGTCCGTTCACCTCACCGATTGGCCTGTCGCCAAAGGCCGCCACGATGCGTCGCTGGCCGAACAGATGGACGCTGCTCGACGGCTCGTAAGTTTGGGTCGCTCTGCTCGCACCGACGCAAAGATGAAGGTCCGTCAGCCGTTGTCCAGAGCGCTCCTTCTCCACGGTGGCACCAATCTTGACGAAGCCATCGAGGCGGAAATCAAGGCCGAACTCAATGTGAAGAACCTTGAACGACTCGATTCGTTGTCAGGCCTCATGGGCTGGACCGTCATCCCGAATTTCCGACTCCTTGGCCCGCGCCTTGGCCCTCGCGTCAACGAGATCAAAGCGGCATTGGCCGACGCCGACGGTTCTGCACTCCAAGCGCAACTTGTCGAGAACGGCTGGATCGACATCGCTGGCGAACGACTCACCACCGAAGAGGTCGAAGTTCGGGCCGAGAAACACGCGGATCTCGCACTCGTTGAAGACGACGGCTGGGCGGTGGCGCTCGATCTCGAACTCAACGACGAACTCCGAGCCGAAGGAACAGCTCGCGAACTCGTTCGAGCCTTGAACGATGCCCGCAAGAGCGCCGGTCTCGAAATCGCTGATCGAATTGCCGTCACAATCGATGCCGACGAAACACTCCGTGCTGTGATCAACACCCACCGTGAAACGATCACCACGGAAATTCTTGCTCGGTCGATTGAGTTCGGAAACGGCGATCGAACAATCGAGATTGACGGAACGACTCTCTCGATCGGCCTCATTCGCGTCGACTGAGTCAACGCGGCGCATTCGTGCTTCTAGGAAAACGAAACGGGACCCCTCATCCGAAGATGAAGAGTCCCGAACGTTGTACGAAGTTGTGAAGCGAATTCAGCGACGATCGTCGTCGAAGTCAGCATCGAAGAAACGCCGCATCGCTGCATCGGCGTCATCGTCGTCTTCGGCGAGGAATTCATCGTCAAACACCGGAACTGCGGAGGTGGCTGGGCCGCCCTCGTCCTCTTCGTCAACAAAGAGTGATGTCGGGGCTGGTTCGGGGCTCCAACCGGTGTCCTCGGCCAGGATTGGCTGGAAGACCTCGGGCCCGGGTTCGGGGGCTGCTACTGGTTCCGGTGCCGTGAAGGCCGCAGGGGCCGGTGCAGGGGCTACCACTGGGGTCGTAAGTTCAACCGGCGCGGTTCCGACTCGAAGTGCAGCAGGATCGTCGAGAACCGCCTGAATTCGAGAAACGCCATTAGCGATGACTGCACGCTGTTCGGAAAGGAACGCATCGAGTGCAGCGTTGTCGGCGGCGAGTTCACGACGGGTCTTGTCGAGATCGCGAAGTGCTTCATCGGCCTGTGCCTTTGCCGCCGAAAGAATCCGGCTGGCCTCGACCTCTGACTCCGAGAGCATCTGTGCAGCATTCGTTCGCGCTTCGTTGATGGTTGCATCGGCAGTCCGTTGCGCCATCACAAGCACCGACGACGCCTGTTCGGCGTCGATCGTCGGGTCGACCGAACGAATCGGAGCAACAACCGCTGCCGGCGCAGCGCCAGAGCCTGATTCAAGTTCAGCGATTCGAGCCTGCAGACGGCTTTCGTTCCGAACAGCATCGGCAGCGCGAGTCTCGGCGGATTCCGCTGACGCAGTTGCCTGCCGAAGCTTGTCCTGCAACTGCGCAACCGCAGCGCTGACGCGCTCAAGGAAATTGTCGACCTCGTCGGGGTCGTATCCCTTACGGCTGACAGAGAATCGAACGTCAGTAAGAAGGTGGGGAGTTCCGGGAGTGGTTTCCATGGCGGCGATGGTATCGGCCGGACGGCACCCGGGTGTCAACGACGCAAAAGAGGCCTCAGCCTGGCAAGAAGCCCAGCAGAATTTGAAGACCGATAAACACAATCATCGGGGAAAGATCGAGTCCCATCCCACCTAAACGCACCGGAGGCAACAGGGCGCGGATGGGCCCGAGCAATGGCTCAGTGATGCGGAAAAGAATCTGCCGAATGGTCTCAAGTGCGCCAGCGCCAGATGGCGGAAACCAACTCAGGACGATGCGACCAAGAAGGCAGAACAGATACATCTGCGCGACAAAACGAAAGAGGACCCACATGGCAGTGAGTTACAGATCTTCGTCGGTGCTGCCGAGCAGAAGCGCTCGTTCTTGCTCGGGCACTTCGACCCCGACCGGAAGAATGAGGTACACCGAGGAACGCTCGAGGCGTTGCATCGTTCCACCGATTCCGTAGCAAAGGCCGCTTGAGAAATCGATAAGTCGACGAGCCAAGTCGCCATCGGCGCCGGAAAGATCCATGGCAACGGCTTTACCGGCTTTGAAATTGTCGGCAACATCTTGGGCCTGGTTAAACCGCGTCGGCGCTACAACAAGTGGGCGAACTGACTGACGGCGAGGCACTGCACGAATTCGTGGCTTCGATGCGTCTTGGTCTGCGGCGGGATAAGAAGTCGGGGCGGCGATGGGTCGCACTGCCGAGACCTCTCCGGTCTCAGGAGGAGTGGACAACACGGTCCCACTCGAAACTGGCGGGCGTGCACGCACGGTGCCAGTTGGTCGTGCTGGTTGCTGCCGTGCCGTCTGCGCAGGCATCGGCGGCATTGGGCGATCGTCGGGTGACGCCGCGTAGTCGTCATACTCGTCGTCAGGCCCAAGCCCGAGGTACACCATGGCATTGCGCCACATCGAAGACATCTGACCCTCCGTGCGGGGGAACTCTCCCCCGGTCCGAAACGGCAGGTTAGTTCCTTCGCGCCGATTGTCGACATTCGCTCCCGCCAACAGCGGAATTCGCCTCGTTACTCTTCACCCCGAGGAGCCCGCGCCCCAAAGAGAGCGGTTCCAACCCGGACCATGGTTGAACCCTGTGAAATGGCGACTTCGAGGTCATCGGACATGCCGATCGAACGCTCAGAAAGGCCTAAATCCTTGGCGAGGGCGACCAACGCCCCGAAGGCTGCCGCCGAGTCAGCCGGGTCACCAGCGCTACCCACGCCCATGAGGCCAACAACGGAAAGACCCACGTCGCGGGCATGGCCTACCAATGCTGAACCTTCAAGAATCGGAGCGCCGCCCTTCTGCGGCTCCTCGCTCAAATTGAGTTGGATCATGACCTTTGCCCCAGGAGCACGTCGAGCGATTTCGTCAATCAACTCGACTCGGTCAACGCTCTGCCATACCGACACGATTGAGGCCAGGCTTCGAACCTTGTTGCGCTGCAAGCGTCCGAGAAAATGCCATTCGATCTGTTCTCGTTCAGCGGGCGAAAGTTCTTCATGTTTCGAAACAAGCTCTTGCGCGTAGTTCTCTCCGATCATTGTGAGACCAGCAGCAAGTGCGGCGCGAGGCGCGTCGACGCCGAATCCCTTTGTGACCGCGATGATTCGCACGTCTCGCTCTGGAGACAACTGAGAAAGTCGATCTTGTAGTTCGTGAATGTTTTTCGCCACGAGTTGCGCGTTCACTTGGGCTGTCATGATTCCTCGATCCAGATCACGGTGGCATGACGGGCGGTGTCGGCTCGAGCCCGATGCGAAAAGAATCCACCCGCACACGCTGTGCATACGTCGTCATCAACGTCGACAACAACACCGTTTCGAAGAAGTTCCGAAATCACTCCGGCGCGTACATCGAGCGCAGGACGGCCGTCACTGGTTTTCGCACGAATTACGGGTCCAAATCTTGCTTCGAGACGATCAAGATCTTCCGCACCGAACTCGTAGCACTCAGGACCGATGGATGGACCAATGAATGCATGGAGAGGCGCTAAGGAATGGGTCCGCATCGAACGCGCTGCCGATTCGATCACGCCAGCCTCGAGCCCCTGCCACCCTGCGTGGACAGCGGCAATAACCCCATCGAGAGACCACAGCACAATCGGAACACAATCAGCTGTCTGAATCGAAAGTGCAAGATCGGTTCGACGTGTCACTGACGAATCAGCAAGCGCGCCGCATGCATCTTCGAGACCGACGGCATCGACGTCGACACACCCATCGCCGTGCACCTGGGTAAGCCACACCCACGGGCGATCAACAACCGAGCGGCGACGGGCGTCGAGTTCATGGTCCGCGTCGCCACGAGCAAAATCGCCATCGGTTTCTTCTGTGCTCCGGACGCGGATCGAGCGCCCGTCGACGAGCGCTCGATCAAAAAACCGCACCGGGCGGAGACGTAACTACTGAAGGAACGACGGGACGTCGAAGTCACCGTCGTCATCGAGGTCGTCGTCGGTGGAAAACACGTCACGAGCGATCGGGCGATCGTCACGCGCAGAGCGACCCGGACGAACTTCGCCGTCCCAGCGGTCGAAACCTGCAGCGATGACGGTGACTCGAACTTCGTCGCCCATTTCGTCGTCGATAACCGTGCCGAAAATGATGTTGGCATCGGCGTGCGCAACACCGTGAATGATCTCGGCTGCTTCGTTGACCTCGAACAAGCCGAGGTCGCTTCCACCAGCAATGGTGAGAAGGATGCCTCGTGCACCTTCGATGGAGGCTTCGAGCAACGGTGAGGAAATCGCAGCCTTGGCTGCAGCTACCGCACGGCCTTCGCCTGATCCATAGCCAATGCCCATAAGCGCCGAACCAGCGTCGCTCATGATCATCTTGACGTCGGCGAAGTCGGTGTTGATGAGGCCAGGCGTGGTGATGAGGTCGGTGATGCCCTGGACACCCTGCAGGAGGACTTCGTCGGCCATCTTGAAGGCGTTGAGCACAGAGGTCTTGTCGTTCGAGACCGTCAGCAATCGGTCGTTCGGGATGACAATGAGGGTGTCGACCTTTTCCTTCAAGGTCTTGATGCCTGTATCGGCCTGAGTCGAACGACGCTTACCTTCGAATCCGAAGGGGCGAGTGACCACACCAATGGTGAGTGCGCCGAGGCTCTTGGCAACCTGTGCGATGACGGGAGCTGCACCAGTGCCGGTGCCGCCACCCTTACCGGCGGTGATGAACACCATGTCGGCACCCTTGAGCGCCTCTTCGATTTCATCGATGTGTGCGTCGGCGGCGGCGCGACCGATGTCGGGATCGGAACCAGCGCCGAGACCCTTGGTGAGATCACGACCAATGTCGAGCTTGACGTCGGCATCGCTCATCAGGAGCGCCTGAGCATCGGTGTTCACCGCAATGAACTCGACACCCTTGAGTCCGGCGTCGATCATGCGATTGACGGCGTTAACGCCACCACCGCCGACGCCAACGACCTTGATCACCGCGAGATAGTTCTGCGGACTGGCGGCCATAGGGAGCTCCTTCGAGAGAAAAGCAGGACGAACTTCGGGAAGAGAGAGAAGTACTGGAACGACGTTACTCGCCCCATAGGGCTATTTCGGGGTTCTCACAACCACAGGGGTCGAGGGATTGACCACATTGACGGTGGCGAGGTCCCGTTGGTCGACCTGGCCCATCACGGTTCGTAGAGAGTCGACCTTGGCCGGCAGGTCGGTGGGGGGTCCCATAATGACGATGCCCTGGGGCTTCAGCGCCAGATTGAGTGAACCGTCGGGGGCAGTTGCAATCCCAGCGACTCTGGTTCGCATGCCCGGGGTAAGCAGCGACGCCACCTCGAGGGCACCAGAGACGCCCTCGACGAGCGTTCCGGGGGCTCCCGCCTCGACCCCGATGAGAACCGTCTCGACACCATCGCCGGAGGTATGGACGCCAATTACTCGGCCAGACCCATCGATCAGCATGGCGACTCCATCGGCGGATGCTGCGATCGCTACCGGCACTCGTTCCGACACGGTGACAGTCACCAAACCGTCCCAGTTTCGAACCACTGATGCGGTCTCGATGTAGGGAAGTTCACGGATACGAGATGCTGCGGCGGAAGTATCGACTTCGAGAAGGGCCTCGCCCGGGCGAAGTCCAGAGATGGCGATGATTTCATCTGCTGTCGTTAGAACCGCGCCGCGTACCTCGATGCGATCGACATCGAGTAGCGGGGTTCGCGTAATGAACCACGCACCCACGAGCACTGCCGTGACGATCGCTGCGACAAGCCACCAACGACCACGTCGTCGGCGCTTCTCGGTTTTCACCGCGTCGCGTCTCGCTGCAATGCGCGGATCAATATCGGAAGACGATCCTGATCGATCACGAAGTCTGATGGCCATCAGGCGAAGTCCTCGACCCGTTGAGCACCAGCAGCCGCAGCTCTTTCCGGGGCAAAACCGAGGAAATGAGTTTCCGCGTGGAGATCGACACCAGTGTGATCGAGCACCTGCGCACGAACCGCTGCCATCAGCGCCGCGACATCGTTGGCCGAACCGCCATCGTCGACCTGAATGAAATTCGCATGTTTGGTCGACACTTCTGCCGAACCGACTCTGAGTCCTTTCGCCCCGGATTCATCAACGAGCCTGCCGGCAGAGTCGGGGCGAGGGTTCACGAAGACAGAACCTGCATTGGCCCCGCCAGGTTGATTTTCACGGCGCCAACGAACGATGTCCGAGATCTCCGCTTCGGCAACAGATCGATCGCCCACGGCAAGCGCAAGTTCCGCTTCGGTCACGACGAGTGAACGACCAAGCGCCGAGGAGCGGAATCCGAGGCCGAGATCAGCCAACGACAATTGCCTTTGGTCGCCCGTCGCGAGATCCACCACTCGCACCGTGACAAGCGATTGCGCCATATCCGAACCGTGACCACCAGCGTTCATGCGAATTGCTCCGCCGATAGAACCCGGAACGCCAACGGCCCATTCAAAACCAGTGAGTCCCGCTGCTGCAGTACGTCGGGCGACGACCGGAAGTGGAGCGGCCCCACCAGAGCAAACGGTTGTGCCAGAGATATCGATTGACGCGAGACCATCGCCAAGTGTGATGACGATGCCATCGAAACCTTCATCGGCGACGAGGAGGTTCGAACCACGCCCCACCACCGCAAATTGCGCACCGGATCTGGCGATCAGTTTTCCGATTGCCTCAAGGTCGGATGCTGATTCGGCTCGAACTCGAATCGAAGCTCGACCACCGACTCGATAGGTCGTGAGTTCGCCAAGAGGTGCATCGCGTTCACTGCGCTCGCCGAACGCTGTCTCAAGTTC
>CAIKHC010000031.1 GCA_903827085.1 uncultured Candidatus Nemicrothrix sp.
CGACGGCAACGGAAAATCAAGGTAGGTGACGATACCCGGTGCCGCAGCGCACACCGACGCGACTGCATCTACGGCAGGCAGCGATGTCATCACCATTCCCAGCACCATGTAGTCGCTGAATGATTTCGCCTTGAAATCCTTCGGCGGGAACACTTCGAGCTTGGTGCGAACCGATGGCATGCCATCAATCTCGACGATGTAGCCGTGTTCGATCTTCCAGTCCGGTTCAAGCGTTCGACCCTTACGCCAACGCACATCACACGACACCACTTTGCGGTCGCCGACCCAGCCTTGCCAACTTGCGGAAACTCCTGCGACGCACCCTGCATCGATCGACCATGAGTCGAGATCAAGGAACTCCGTCGTGATCGCGTACTCGGTCTCGCAACGGACCTCGTCGAACTCGATGCCGAGCGCCTGACCCATCAGATAGACCGCATCACCGAAGACTGCAGTCCCCTGTTTGGTCATTGCCGACAGCTTCGGGTCGTCGGGAAGTAATCCGTAGCCAACCGATTTCTCGGTATCGCCGGAGTCGTAGCCAGTGGAATCAACCGACTCGAGCATGCGAATCGAATCGATCCGATCGCAGACACCCGCCGAAACAATTCCGAGAAGATTGGCCATGCCGGGGTTCATTCCGGAACCAAAGATCGAACTGTTGCCATGGTTGCATGCATCGACAATTCGTTGACGATCCGCACCCAGCGCATGGCCAGTAATGAACCCAGCAGTGGCAGTGATGTTGATGCCGCTTTCCAGAATGCGCACCATATGGTCGACGTCAGGCCATTTCGGGTTGTAGATGACACAGTCGGGCTTCAGCGCCAACAACGCATCGATGTCGTTTGTTGCAAGCACACCGATGGGATCAATGCCGCACAATTCACCGACGTCGCGCCCGATCTTGTCTGGTCCCCAGGCATAACAACCGACGACCTCCAGTTCAGGATTCGCTGCGGCAGCGATCACTGAACGTTGGCCGACGTTGCCCGTCGTCCATTGCACCACTCGATACACCCGCGATGACATCTGTTCCCCCAGAATCAGCGATGCCCAAAGGGCTCGTAGACCCCTGAGGGTAGGCCGCTAGAACGACTAACGGGTGGAGATTACGAGCGTCCCACCAACAGTGTCGGGCCAACCCCGATGCAGTTCGCCGCCAATGCCAGTTCCGAAGACCCCCAACACCGCAGCGAACCCGAAAGGGCCAAGTGGGAGCGCCAGCGGCGACCATGGCAACAGCGCTCGAAGTCCACTTTGAGATGCCGTTGGTCGACCGCCATCGACGTACCGGACTACTCGCAATCCAAACACCATCTTGCCCAGCGTGCGCTGTGCAAGGAAGGTGAACAAGAAGTCGTACGCAACCCCAAACGCCAGGGCTGCAGGGACCAGCCAACTGGGAACATCAAACTGCAACTGACCATCGATAGTTTTCGCGGTCAGAGCGACGACCATCAGTACAGGCAACGCGATGACTGCGAGATCGAGCGCTCGAGCTCCAAAGCGCGGACCGGGCGCAGCGAGGCTGAACGGGCCGGAAGCGGGGAAATCTTTTGCCGTCGGAACTTTTCGAGGAGTACCGATTGGATCGGTCTGCTCACTCTGCTGCATCAGACAATGCCTCGGCCATCGATGGGTGAACAAAAAGCGACTCATGAAGGTCGTTGACGCGTAGTCCTGCGCTCACAGCGAGGGCAAGCACGGCAATCAGTTCTGCAGCATGGCGACCAACAATCGAGCCACCGAGAACAACGCCGGTGGCGGGATCGGAAACGATCTTCACGAATCCGCGCGAGTCGTCCTCGATAAGTGCCTTTGCATTTGCTGAGAACGGCACCTTTGTTACGCGGATCTTGCGGCCCATTGCGAACGCGTCGGCTTCCGCTAACCCAACATCGGCAATTTCAGGTTCGGTGAAAATCGCCGACGCAGCTTTTTCATAATCAATATGGCGATGCGGGCCTACGTGAAGACCCATCGCGTGTTCAGCGATTTTGCGGCCCTGAAGCGCCGCAACCGAAGACAACGGAAGTTTCCCCGAAACATCGCCGGCGGCATACACATGTTGCAGCGAACTTTGGCAATTGTGATTGATCTTCACATAGCCATCAATTAATTCGATGCCTACATCGCTTAATCCGAGATTGTCTGTATTCGGGATCGAACCAATCGCCAGAAGCGCGTGCGATCCATGAACGACTCGACCGTCAGTGCACTC
Organism: uncultured Candidatus Nemicrothrix sp.; assembly: GCA_903827085.1. Taxonomy (GTDB): domain Bacteria; phylum Actinomycetota; class Acidimicrobiia; order Acidimicrobiales; family Acidimicrobilacustridaceae; genus Acidimicrobilacustris; species Acidimicrobilacustris europaeus. The sequence goes on from CAIKHC010000031.1 coordinate 2,225, forward strand.
GATCGTGACCCCGTCAGCGCCCACTGTTCCGCTGAGCGCCTTTGCGCCCTTCAACAGATGCACTCCACGGGCGAGGAAGTCCGCTTCAAGCGCAGCGGCAACCTCAGGGTCCTTCAGAGGAAGAACCTGTTGGCGACTCACAATGAGTGTGACCTCACTACCGAAGGACTTGAACATATGAACAAATTCAACGCCGGTGACACCTGAGCCGATCACAACCAGATGTTCAGGAAGTGAGGACGGCGGATACGCGTCGCGTGTCGTGAGCATCCGATCGCCATCGACGTGAGCCCACTCGGGAATTCGAGGACGACTGCCAGTCGCAATCAGAACAACATCAGCGTCGATCTCAAGAGGACCATCGGATGTTTCAGCGATGACCTGATGCGGACCGACCAGCCGACCAGTGCCCTTCAAGAGCGTCACGCCCTGACTTTCGAGAAGCGAGGTTGTTGAGCGTTCGAGGCGCTTACCAATCGTGTCGATGCGATGACGCAGCGCATCGAAATCCAGTGTGGCCGAGACGTCTGTCAGACCCATGCGCTGGGCATCGTTGATGGTGCCGAGTGCTCCGCCTGTGGCGATCATGGCTTTCGAAGGAATGCAGTCGCGCAGGTGTGCAGCGCCACCCACAAGATCTTTTTCGATCATCGTGACTTCAGCGCCGAAGCGAGCGGCGTACGTGGCGGCTGTATTTCCCGCTGGTCCCCCGCCGATGATCACGAACCGCTTGGTCATAGATCTGAGGCTACCGGTCAATGATCACCGAGATACCCCATAGAACAACGCAATGGCAGAGTTCACATCGGATTCACGATTCCTTAGTGAGTCGCTCTCTCGATCGAACGCAGGCGATGGTCCGAAGTGAAAACCCGACGGGTGAGCCCAAGACCGATCACTGTGACGCTTGTCGCGACAGAGCCAAGAATCAGGTACATGATCGCAAGCTGCACGGTGACGGCATCGACTGCGTCGACACCAGCGAGCACAAGACCAGTCATTGCGCCGGGCAGGAAAACAAGACCAACCGCTTTCGTAGATTCAATCTGCGGCACGAGTGCGGTTCTCAAGGCGGAGCGTACATAGGGCCGAGACGCGTCTTGCCAGGACTGACCAAGCGCGAGCCGAGCCTCGACCTCGTCGCGCTTTTCTGAAAGTTCGTCGACGATACGCCGACCCACAAGCACGCAGGCTGTCATCGAGTTCCCGATCATCATTCCCGCAAGCGGAACGATTGTTCGGCCCTCAATAGGAAAGACGTGGAAGCCAAAAATGACCGAGAGACTCACGACCACGACGGCAAGCATGGAAACAGTCCCAAGAAAGAAGATTCCAGGAACTTCCTTGGCTCTGCTGCGGATCGTGAAGCCTGCAAAGCCAATCATGATCACGACCCACAGCCACGCCCACCACACAGATGCGTTGGGATCAAGCACAAGCCGCAACGCAAAACCAACCAGAAGCAATTGCACTGCCGCGCGAGCTGACGCCCACAGCATCGACCGAGAAAGTTGTAGACGCTGCGAGAACGAAAGGGCAATGGCGACCACCACCAGCACAAAGGACCCAAGCAAACCTGCCCATCCGATATGTGTTGCGTTCACGATTTGTCCTCCGACATCCCCTGATCGAGAAACGCGGCGGTTTCCGCTGCCGAGGCGTTGCGACCATCGATCAGCACCACGGCATGGTCGGCGATTCGGCGCACTTGCGACAGGTCATGGCTGACCCACAGGATGCCGATTCCCTCTTGAGCAAGTTCTTTTGCAAGATGTTCTATACCGAGACGATTCTCGTGATCGAGCGCCGAGGTGGGCTCATCCATCAGGATCACCTCTGGCTGTGTGAGGAGGGTCCGAGCGATGCACATGCGCTGTGAC
>CAIKHC010000032.1 GCA_903827085.1 uncultured Candidatus Nemicrothrix sp.
CCAAGGTTGTGGTGATTTATGTGGCGCGCTCGGAGGGACTCGAACCCCCAACCTTCTGATCCGTAGTCCGTCAAAGCTTGGCTTGAGGCCAGTAACGATTCTTCGGCGGGGATTCCAACCGAGGGCCGAAAAATAGATTGCATCACTCGGTCTTTATTGAGAAACGTTTGCAGACTCCACATCAACCCACTGAGTTGACCACGAGATTCCTGCCCGAACCCCATCCCGTCATCTTGCAGATTCGATTGGTAGGCCGAATCTCCATTGATGGTAACCGGACTGCCCCGGCGAAGCGGTAAGCGCTTCTCGTTAGATCTCTTCGGTAGGTGGCTTGGAACTGTCAGCCTGTAAACGATGGAGCAATCAAGGCAGACGTGACTGTCGTGCTCGTCGACGTCGTAGTCGAGGTCGTAGTCGTTGTTGGCGAAACCGCCCCTGATTGCCAGGTTGCGTCCAAATCGTCGAACGCTGGGTTTGAAATGTTCACGTCACCAGATCCATCGGCATTGACGACATGCAATTGCCATCTCGCATTTTCGACGGAAGAGTAGAGAACTTGTAATCCGTCGGGGGACCACACTGGCCCGTATTGGGCATTTGCGCTTGGGGCGATCGCGTGGAGATCCGTACCGTCAGCCGAAACGGAGTAGATCTGACTTACGCCACTCGAATCGGACGAAAAGGCAATCTTCGAACCATCAGGAGACCACGTCGACTCAAAACCGCCGCTCGTTGTGAACTGGGTTTGATTGCTGCCATCGGAATTCATCATCCAGATTTGGTAACTACCAGAGCGATCAGAACCGAAAGAAATACGTAAACCATCAGGCGACCAACTCGGCTGCCCGTCCCAACTGTCTGCTGTAGTGAGGCGATATTGACCGCTGCCATCACTGTTCATCACATAAATATCGAGATTTCCCGCATCTCGATCGGATTGAAAAACGATCTTGGAACCGTCAGGTGAATACGACGCAAAGCGGTCCTGGCGGTCTGTGTTTTGGGAAAGATTGGTTGCGCCGGTTCCATCGGTGTTCATTACGTAAATGCTCACGACCGCGCCGGATGGATCTGCTCCTTGGTCGTAAACAATTTGAGAACCATCGGGAGAAAAGCTTGGATAGTCGTTGAAGACTCCGTTATTGGTGAGTCGCGTCACTCCAGACCCGTCGCTATTCATCGTGTAGATCTCGTAACTCACCGCGTCTCGACTTGAGATGAACGCGATCTTTCCGTTTCCGCCCGGGAACTGCACGGAACTAACTGGTTTCGGCGCCACGACACCAGCCAACACAATCGAGATCGCTGCGAGCAACACGAGAACTGACCTGCGAAACATATGAGAACCCCCGACCCAAAAGTCGAGAGACCATTTGCCGGTCGACACTACAACCCTAGGTCCTGCTCGACCACGAGCGCCACGATTCGCGAACGGAACGCGCGAGACGTGGTTGGAGGCCCAAACCTCCAGCGCCTACCTAGCCGGGAGTAAAGTCGTCAGAAGTTGAAAATCTTCATTACTGCCGCAATTTTTGGTGTGATCTTCGCTCTGTGCAACCTATTGCGGGATCGCATTGATCCGAAATTTAAGGGACGACCGGTATTGGCGGTTGTCGCCTTTATTGGATTCTTTGCCTTGGCCGGAGCAGTTTTCTCGCTTGTAGATCTGTACTAATTCCCGAGGCGGGTCAGACAAGGCCAAGCATGTTCGTTTCGACGACGAATCTGTGAAGCGCGCTCGGAGGGACTCGAACCCCCAACCTTCTGATCCGTAGTCAGATGCTCTATCCAATTGAGCTACGAGCGCAGCAGGGAGATAGTACTGCCCGTCTAGACCGTGGTGAAATCCGCAGGCTGGTACCGTCCCGGTCAGGGGGGCGGGTAATGAAACTGGAACATCCGGAGCCATTTGCAGGTCGCTGGAACGCAAAGTGGATGTGGAATACCCGCCCGGCGCTGCAGCTCGATACGGCCACGCGCATGGTGCTGGCCGATGCGACTGACAAGGTGGCGATGTTCCGGCGCGAGCTCGAACTTGATGCTGTGCCGGCATCGGTGCCTGCTCGCATTTGGGCTGATGGTCGTTACATCCTGCGGGTGAATGGTGCCGAGGTTGGCCGGGGGCCGGTGCGCAGTGATCCGAAGGCGGTCCATTACGACATCGCGGATCTCGCGCCGTTTTTGGTCGAAGGTTCCAATGTCATCTCGATCATCGCCCGCCACTTTGGAACGGCAACGTCCTGGTGGATGCCGGCGCCGCCTACCTATTCAATGGGTGCGGGTTCAGTGGTGTTCGAAGCGCTGGTTGGCGATGAATGGCTGATCTCTGATCGTTCGTGGTCGTGTGCGCCGGTGTCGCCGTGGACGGCGGTGCCAGTACCCGGCGATGTTGCGTGTTTGCCGCTCGAGTCGTTCGATGCGCGCGTGTACGAGACCGGTTGGGATGTTCCTGGTTTCGACGCGAGCGAATGGAAGCACGCGTTTGAGATCACGCCGTTTAGTACTGGGGGCCATGGCGACCCGCATCCGCCGAGCGAACCGTTCGGCATCTTGCGACCACCGGTGCGCACCGCGTTCCCGGGTGGGTTGGTGCATGACGCTGCGTTGGTGTCATCTTCGGAACACATTGGATCGCCGTTAGGTGAGGATCCCGTGCGCCAGGTGTTGAACGATGAAATCTGCATTCGCGAAGCACGCGGTTCGGAACC
>CAIKHC010000033.1 GCA_903827085.1 uncultured Candidatus Nemicrothrix sp.
ACACACGCTCACCGCGCTCCTTGTCGGGGAGTCCGATTACCGCAACATCGCCGACCTTTGGGTGCTGGTAAAGAAGGTCTTCAATCTCTTTGGCCGAGATGTTCTCGCCTTTGCGAATGATGACGTCCTTAAGACGACCGGTGAGCACCACATGGCCATCAGCATCGAGATGGCCGACGTCGCCAGTGCGGAACCAACCTTCTTCGTCGAAAGCATCGGCGTCCAGAGATGGATCGGTGTAGCCCTTGAAGACCATTGGTCCCTTCAGTCGGACTTCGCCGTCTTGGCCTTGTTCAGCGACAGGCCCTTCGAGAGTCACGATGCGAATCTCGCACGCCGTTACCGGTTTGCCATCGGTGTACATGAGTTGCGCTTCTGTGTCGCCCGGACCGCTTTGAGAGATCATCGGACATTCGGTCATTCCGTAGCCGTGACAGATTGGGATGCCCATTTCGGCCATCACCTCGACGTACATCTCAGGCGGCTTCGGTGCGCCGCCGCCAGAGAGCAACCGAAGCGAAGGAATGATTTTCTCGCCGGGTTGCGTTCGTTGCTTCGCCAAATACATCTGGTAGAACGCGGGACCGCCTCCGGCCATTGTTGCTCCTTTGCGAGCAAACAATTCGACAGCAGCGTCCAAGGAGAACACCTCGATGAGGACTGCACCGCAACCGCGATAGAGAAGCATCATCAGGTAGTCGGGTCCGGCGATGTGGGCATACGGGAAAGCAATCGATCCGATGTCGTCGGCGGTAAGCGCTGCTGCGTTCGCGAGGCCGAGGCCGCCGGCCATCAACGTGCCGTCGGTGTGGCGAACACCCTTGGGCGCAGAGGTTGTTCCGGAGGTGTAGTAGATCCAACGGACTTCGTCGCCGTTGGTCGGAGCCGGAGGAAGCGTGTACGGCTCCGCCTGTGGCAACTGGTCATAGGCGATCATCACGGTCGGCTCGATGCCGAGATCATCCATGATGCGTCCGGCCATCGCATTGAAATCGAACCCGTTCCAATCACCTGGAATCAGGAAATACTCCGCGTCGGTCTGCTGAAGAACGAATCCGACTTCGCGGTCACGATAAATAGGGATGATCGGGTTCTGCACTGCTCCGATACGCGCGAGCGCAAGCGAGGTAATGACGGTTTCAATACGAGTCGGCAACTGCCAAGTGACGCGGGAGCCGTGGCGCATACCGAATTCGTGGAAGCCAGCAGCAACTCGTTCAGAGATATCGCGAAGCTCTTTGAACGTGATCTCGCGGTCATCTTCAATAAGAGCAACGACATTGGGGGTCGCAGCGGCGCGAGCCTCAACCAACTCCCACATCGTGGATGCTTTTTCGATCGACGTCACTTCAGCCACGGATTCCTCCTCGTTACGGACGACACATCTTGCCCCGTCAACGCCGCCCCCATGGCCACCGGGCGTGATTTCTCTGGCCATGTCATCATGAGCCCATGACGGAAATGATGAAGGCGTACCGCATCGTCGAATGGGAGCATCCTCCTGAATTGACTGAAGCGCCCATCCCGGTCCCCGGGCCCGGAGAAATCCTTGTCGAAGTCGCTGGCAATGGACTCTGCCATTCCGATGTCGGCATGGCGCTTGCCCCGGCAGCATTCATGGAGCCCCTCGGATGGCGGGTTCCGTTCACCCTTGGTCACGAAGTCGGGGGCCATGTCGCTGCTCTTGGCGCTGGCGCATCCGGCTTTGAGGTTGGTGATGCTGTTGCGGTGGTGAGCCCCCATTCCTGCGGCCACTGCATCTGGTGCGCTCGCGGTCAAGACAACAACTGCGACGACTCAATCGTGGGTCGCGGATACGGCATCGATGGCGGCCTTGCTCGTTACGTGCTGGTCGCCACCACGCGTGAACTGGTGAAACTCAACTCACTCGATCCCGTTGTCGCTGGACCTCTCACCGATGCTGGCGCAACCTCCTACCACGCAGTGAAGCGGACTCTTCCGAGGATTCCCCCGGGCGGCACGGCTGTCGTCATTGGTGCGGGCGGTCTAGGCGCTTACGCCATTCAGCACCTCCTGGCCCTCACAAGTGCTCGGGTTGTCGCAGTCGATGTTTCACTTGATCGATTGGCCTATGCCACCGAACTCGGAGCTCACGATGTGCTCGAGGGAGTCAACGACGACACAACGACAGAACTCCACCGTCTTCTGGGTGGGGGCGCAAACGCCGTCTTTGATTTTGTGGGCATCGATCAGACAATCACGCACGGACTTCAGAGCACCAGCAAAGCGGGCGCGTATGCGCTCGTCGGAGCGGGGAACGGATCATTGCGCGGGACCATGTTCGACAAACTCCCGCGCGACGGTGAAGTCTTTTCGTTCCAAGCGCCAACAATCTCGGACACACTCGAGGTAATCGCTCTTGCTGAGAGCGGAAAATTACGCGTCGACGTTGACATCTTTCCGCTTGATCAAGTCGCCGAGGCCTACGAGAAGATGGAACGCGGCGAACTGCGCGGACGCGCCGTCGTCATCCCCGACTAACCGAAGCCTTCGTTTAGTCGCCATCTGTCTGCAGATACGGCGTTGCTTGAAGGTCGTCGACGAGCCTCACCATCAACGCACCGAGTTGAGCACGCTCTTCGGGCGTCCATTCGATGAGGGCTCGCGAAAGCTGTGCACTTCTGACTCGTTCAAATCGATGAGCCATCGCCCTACCCTCATCAGTAGCGACGACAAGCACGATGCTTCCGTGTTGCGGGCTCGAGTGACGTTCAACAAGTCCCTCTTCTTCGAGCACACGAACCTGACGGCTTACAGCACCGGTATCCATTCGAGCTGCTCGGGCTAAATCTCCGACCGGTAGCGGATCACGATCGCCCAAAGCACGGAGGACATTCATCGCCTGCTGCGGAAGAACGACGCGAGCAGCACCGGCCATGCCGGCGTGCACCCGTCGGCTTGAGAGCAGACGCTGCAATCGAGTCAAGCCCAATCGCACTGTCTGCAACTGCGCTTCGAGATCGTCCTGGTTGTTCAGTTCTTCTTGGTCACCCACGGAGGATGAAACTAGGCGCGTTAGAGAGCTGGGCTCTGATGATCTGGCTCAACGTCAATGAGAACGGCGGTTTCCGCAACTGTCGGACCGATTTTGCCGACGACAGGCGGCAGCGCAGCCCCATCAGTGCCGTAG
>CAIKHC010000034.1 GCA_903827085.1 uncultured Candidatus Nemicrothrix sp.
CGGTGGACGTTGGCTTTCACTCGAAGGCACAGCGACAGTGACCAGCGATCCTGAACGGGTCGCGATGGCAGTCGCCCGCTACACCGAGCGTTACCGGGAACCGAAGCAACGCGACGACCGTGTCGTCATCGAGATCGCAATCACCCGGATCATGGGCCGGGGCTAACGACCCGTGGCTCTGGGCCACACCCGCCGTAGACTCTGGGCATGGCCCTCAACAAACAGCGTGAATGGCATCCCGCTTTCGAAGAATATTGCGAGGCCATTTTTGAGTTACGCGAGGACGACGTCGACGTCATCCAAGCGCGCATCGCTGATCGCCTTGAACTCTCTCGGCCTGCCGTTTCAGAGATGATCCGTCGCATGGAAGGTGCGGGCCTTGTCGAAATCAACGGCGGCGTCATTCGCCTCCTTCCCGATGGTCACGCGCTTGCCGAAACCGTTGTGCGTCGTCACCGTCTCGCCGAACGTTTCCTCACCGACATGCTCGGTCTTTCTTGGGCAGAAGCCCACGACGAGGCCGGCCGCTGGGAACACGTCATCTCTCCAACTGTCGAACTCGCCATGATGCGCGCTCTTGGCGACCCAACGACCTGCCCGCATGGAAATCCAATTCCGGGCACTGACTACCAACCGCCAACTTCAGTCACGCTCAACACGCTTAGCGTCGGACAATCGTTCACGGTGTCTCGAATCCCCGAAGAACTCGAGTTCACACCAGGGCTGCTTGAGTTCCTCGAGTCCTCGTCACTTCTTCCCGGCCATTCGGGAACCGTGACAGCAGTTGCACCCAAAGGCATCACCGTTATTGAAATCGATGGCCAGACCGTCGAGATCGATCAATTCGCGACACAGCGAATTCTCGTCACTGCCGCCTGAAACGATCTCAATCCAGCAACGACGCAGGCAGATCGTCTTCATGAACGATCGCCAAGCGCTTCGTGGCCCGAGTGAGTGCGACGTACAACGCTCGGTTGCCCTGAGCCTGTTCGGCAACAATGAGCGACGGCTCAACCACGATGACGGCATCGACTTCGAGGCCTTTCACAAGACCGACCTCGACGACAGTGACGCGATGTTCAAGACCATGACGAGTAGCACGGCCGAACGCGATTCCTGCTGCTTCGAGCCCATCGCACACTTCATCAATGATTGATGACGCACAGACAACTGCTACCTGGCCGGGATCAACCGCAGCGCGTTCAACTTGAGCGACTGCAGCAACCGTTTCCGCCAGACAGCCCGGCTCTGCTCGCTCGATCAGTGGCTCGGCTCCATCTTCACGAACCGAACGCGGCGGACGTAGGTCGGGGGCAGCCCACCGAAGCACTCGGGCAGCGAGCTTCATGATTGGCGCAGGCAGGCGATACCCAAGCGTGAGTTCGTTTCGACGGGGTTCACGCTTGGCCGGGAGGAGCGAAAGGATTTCGTCCCAGGATTCATGCGCCCACTGGCCAGTGGCCTGCGCGATGTCACCCACAACAGTCATCGAACCATTCAGCGAACGGCGTTCGAGCATGCGCAGTTGCATTGGCGAAAGATCCTGCGCTTCGTCCACCACGATGTGGCCGTAGGTGCGAATTTCGTCGTCATCATTTGTTTCGCCTTGGCGACGACGTCGTGGCTTCGGCCCAAGCAATGCGCGGGCTTCGTCGAGCAGAGGAGCATCGTCGTGAGTCCAGTCGATCTCGGCAACCGTTTCGGAACGCTCTCGATAGAGCGACTGCCATTCGGGCTCTGTCAACAATGTTCCCGCAGCATTGCGCAACAACCCGCGCGCACCGTAGAGGTCATGCAGGAACTCTGCAGGAGAGAGGGTCGGCCACATCCATTCGAGAGCTTCGCGAATTGCTGGATCGCGATGCAGGCGTTCACGAACTTCAGAGGTAGCAATTTCTCCTCGACCGGAAAGTGCGAGTTCGGCATAGAGCTCGTTTTCAACGTACTTACGCGCCGGATTGTGGCGGCGATAACGCCGACGAGCATCGGAAATGATCTGTGCGCTTCGCGAGCGCGAGACAGTAAGACGTTGCAGTCCGTAACCAATGACCAAATCTGAACGCAATGAGCGTTGACGATCATGAACAGCTCGCGAAAGGTACGACACCATTCGCGGGTCGCCCTTTACGCGAGACGTAAGGCCGACGTCGTAATGACGAATGCTCACATCGGGAACAAGATCGGCAAGCACAGCGAGTTCAACGCCGGCTTCACCCAGCGATGGAAGTACTTGTTCGATGTAGCCGAGGAACAACCGGTTCGGACCAATAACAAGGACGCCTTGGCCTTCGAGTGGGAATCGATGCGTGTAGAGCAAGTACGCAGCGCGATGCAGCGCAACCACGGTCTTGCCCGTACCCGGCCCACCCTGCACAACAAGAACTCCCGGAAGCGGGGCGCGAATGATTTCGTCCTGCTCGCCCTGAATCGTTGCGACGATATCGCCGAGACGACCCGTGCGAGCCGTTTCGAGTGCCGTGAACAAGGCTCCTTGGCCGCGAACAACCTCACCAGTTTCAATTTCACCGACGGGCATTCCCAAGCTCGCCAAGGTTGCCCCAAAGAGTTCATCTTCGACACCCAATAATCGGCGGCCGCGAGTTGCGAAATGGCGTCGACGCGCCAGCCCCATCGGTTGCCGTCCGGTTGCTCGGTAGAACGGTTCGGCGACAGGCGCGCGCCAGTCGACAATGACTGGATCCTGCGCCGAATCACTAACCGCAATGCGCCCGATGTAGAAACTCTCCATCTGTTCATCAGGGGATTCGGCTTCGCGATCGATACGACCGAAGCACAGGGCCGCATCGCCCAGTTGGAGTTGGGTCAGACGGTTGAAAACGGTTTCGTGGATGACTTCGCGCTCAAAGCGCGCCTGCTCGGTGCCACCTCGACCAACCTCGACCATGGACGTCAGGCGAGACGCGGCCTGCCGCGA
>CAIKHC010000035.1 GCA_903827085.1 uncultured Candidatus Nemicrothrix sp.
AAATTGTGATTTGACCGATATCAGCCGGAAGCTTGTCCATCACCGATGCGGGGATTCCTAGATCGGTTCCGACGATGCGAACGATTTCACCTATATCGAGTGTGACCTGGCCGTCCTTCGTGGATCCCACTCTCGTTTTGTCCTCAAGAACGTTGACGAGAGCCTGGTGGGCCTTTTCGTTGACTGTGTGCCAGATCTTCACCACCTGGTCGGAGGACAAGATCCTCTCGACAGCGGTTGCAGCCGGCGTACGAATTCCAGCGGCCAATGGTCCGGCGACGCCCTTCCAACCTTCAGGGAGTTTGTCCGACAATTCTTGCTGAACGTCAACGTTCGAATAGATCTGATCGACGATGTAGGTAGATAACGCCTCCTGCACCTTGGGATCAGCAAGGATCTTGTCGCTCGCGGCCACCCACTTCGGCGTGCTCAGCACCTGACGCTTGACCCAAACGTCAGCGGCGGTACCAAAGAGCAGCACCGATGCCAGCAGGATCAGCATGAAGATCCCGATACGCCGCCGGCGTCCCGAATGGACCGTTGGAGAAACTGTTTCGTCAGTTCCTGAATCAGGTGTCGTCGAAGTCATGCCACAGAGTCTGCCCCGAAGAAGGTTCGTTTTCGGGGATTCCCGGAGCCGTCCTCAGCGTGTTTCGGGGGTGAAATCGATCTCAACCCGGTCGTAGGCCCGGGTGAAGGTGGCTCCGAGGATCTTCGATTCCGCACCGGGCGTCAGTCGCCAGTCCGGGATACGCCGCAACAACTCTTCGAACATCACCCGAATTTCGATACGTGCGAGAGAGGACCCAAGACAGAAATGCGTGCCGAAGCCGAACGCGACGTGATGATTATGCGAACGATTCACATCGAAGTTCTCTGGATCTTCAAACACCGACTCATCACGGTTCGCCGAGGCGTACATCAACAACAGTTGATCGCCCTTCTTGATGTTCTTTCCCCGAAACTCAAGATCCTTCGTCGCCGTGCGACGCATGTTGAGAATTGGCGTTACCCAGCGGATGAACTCTTCAACTGCGGTCTGCCCAAGAATGCTCGGATCTTCAATCAAAATGGATCGCTGGTCAGGACGCAGCGCCAATTCCCGGATCACTGCTCCGATCACCGTTCGAGTCGTTTCCGCTCCCCCATCAAGAAGCAGCAAGCACTCCGAAATGATTTCAGCATCGGTCCAGAGACGACCGTCAACTTCTGTCGTCGCCCAGATCGAAATCAGGTCATCCTTCGGAGATGCTCGACGTTCATTGATCAACGCAATCGTGGCGCCAGAGAATTCCATGATTGCGTTCATCGAGAGTTCCGAAAAAGGAGCGGTCGAACCATCGGGCGGGTTCTGCCCTGATTCGTGCATCGTCACTTCTGACCACTCGCGAAGTTTTGGCCAGAGTTCTCGGGGAAATCCGAGTTTGTCGCCAATCAAAATCGCAGGGAGTGGCGACGCAAGAGATTCAATCGCTTCACATGTTCCACTTGTAGCGACCTCGTCGATCAATTCATTGACGATCGAGCGAATCTTTCCCTCAATCTGCTTGACCGCACGAGGGGTGAACTGACGGGCAACCAGCATTCGCTGTTGCTGATGCTCTGGGTCGTCACGGTTAATCATCGACGTATCGTCACGCTGATCGGTCGCTGGTCGAGAGCCGTCTTCAGAGGTGAAGTCCTGCCAGTTTTTTTCGACCTCAACTATGTCTTCGTATCGAGAAATACCCCACAATTTGTGAACCGGATCCCAGTGAACCGGATCATTTTCACGAAGCCACCGGTACGCGGCCCAAGGATCCACGTAGAACTGCGGATCAAGAAGGTTGATGTACGGAGTTTCGGTGGCAGTCATACGCCCTCCCCATGGTCGTGTACGTGCGAGCGCAATTCTTGCCTAATCGGTCTAGCCGCTGCACCCGTTTCTGCAACGACCTGACTCTGGTACTTGCCTGTCCATGACTGAGCAACTTGACTTGGCGTTGCTGTGATCCTCTGTGCAGCATGTCTAGGGGGAACCATGACACGCACTTCTCAGGCCCAGGCCGGTTCAGCCGACGTCATCGTTGTCGGCGCTGGA
>CAIKHC010000036.1 GCA_903827085.1 uncultured Candidatus Nemicrothrix sp.
AACGAAGCTGACCTCGGGGTGGCAATAGATGCACCACGGAACCTTGGAGTAATCGATCGACATTGGATCTTCACCGAGCATGTCGCGAATGGCGAGCATTCCTTCAGCGAAACCAATGTGAGCGAGCGCTGGCGTAGCGATGAGATCGCCGACAGCCCACACCCCGGGCTCGCCGGTGCGACAATGGGCATCGACAACGACATGACCACGATCGCTCACTGCAACTGCGGTGCCGTCGAGACCAAGATTTTCAGAAAGGGGACGACGACCGACCGAAACAACGACCATGTCGACATCGACGGTTTCGCCTTCACCGAACTTCACGGTGGTGCCGCCGCCAAACTTGATATCGTGTCCATTCACCGAAACTCCGGTGCGAACGGTGATGTTGCGGTCCTTGAACGACTTGAGAACAACACGGGTGATGTCTTCGTCGCAACCGGGAAGGATCTGCGGCAGGGCTTCAAGAATCGTGACCTCGGTGCCGAGATCGGACATCATCGATGCGAATTCGCAGCCGATTGCCCCGCCACCGATGACAACGGCAGTTGCCGGCAACTTCTGAAGCGAAAGCAGTTCGTCCGACGTAAGGACGGTGACGCCATCGACGTCGAAACCTGGGATCGTGCGAGGCACCGAGCCTGAGGCAAGGATCACATTGGTGCCGTGAAGTTCAACTTCGCCCGATGATCCGCCAGAGACTTTGACCACATGACCGGCATGCAATGTGCCGATGCCGTCATAGACCGTTACTTTGCGCTTCTTGAGTAGTCCGGTGAGACCGCCAACAAGGCCGTCGATCACGCCCTGCTTTCGGGTCTGTGTCACCGAGAAGTCGAGCACGGGTTCAGAAGTCGTGAGACCGAAGGCCGCAGCACTTTCGATCGCACGGCGGATCGATGCAGTCTCGAGAAGTTCCTTGGCGGGGATACAGCCAACATTGAGGCAGGTGCCGCCGATGCGGTTCTTCTCGATTAATGCGATGTTGAGTCCTGCCGATGCTCCATACAGGGCGGCGGCATAACCACCGGGGCCGCCACCAATGATGACGACGTCGAAGTTCTCGGCCATTCGGACCACCTCTATCGCGACTACGGGGAGCCTGATCCTACCGGTGCCGAGGCCGGGGCCTGACCGATACTTTCCGCTCCACTGGCTCGGACCAAACTTCGCCGATCAGCGAGCCGCAAGGAACAATTGAGCTGCGGCAGCAGCCAAGATCGCTAGACCGCAGGCCAGCGAGAGAAGGATCAGTTTCCGGGTACTCATGGACCTCAGATCGTATCGGGACTGAGCATGAACCTCAGATCACGGAATCGGACGCTGAGGGCATAGGAACGCTGTTCTTGGTGTTACACCTGCCTGTCCCCCACTTCCAGGAGTACCCGTGAAGATCGCCATCACCGGAGCATCGGGCCTTATCGGCCGCTCGCTTACGACATCGCTCACCAACGACGGACATCAGGTGGTGCCAGTCGTGCGCCGACCAATGTCGGGCGGAATCGAGACCATCGAGTGGAATCCAGCGGCCGGAACGATTGAGGCTGCGAAGTTCGAAGGCGTCGATGCTGTTGTGCACCTCGCTGGCGCCGGCATTGGCGATAAGCGCTGGTCAGAGTCCTACAAGCGCGAAATCCTTGAGAGCCGCACGAAGGGCACCGCGCTACTTGCCAACACCCTCGCCACGCTCAACACGCCGCCGTCGGTCATGGTCAGCGGATCAGCGATCGGCTTCTACGGCGACACTGGCGACACCGCCGTCGACGAAACCGCGCCTGCCGGCAGCGACTTCCTCGCCGATGTGTGTGTCGAGTGGGAGGCAGCAGCGGCGCCCGCAATTGCCGCCGGAATTCGCGTGCCGTTCCTGCGCACTGGCATCGTGCTCACTGCAGATGGTGGAGCGTTGGCAAAGATGCTTCCCCTTTTCCGCTTCGGGCTCGGAGGACGCATGGGCTCGGGCAAGCAATGGTGGAGTTGGATTTCGATGGCCGATGAGATCGGAGCAATTCGCTGGCTGATCGACAACGACATCAGCGGACCCGTCAATGCGACTGCGCCGACGCCGGTCACCAACCGAGAGTTCACAAAAGCCCTCGGCGAGGCAATGCACCGCCCCACCCTGGCCCCCGTTCCCTCGTTCGGCCCGAAACTCTTGCTGGGCGCGGAACTCGCCGATGCACTGCTCTTCACCAGCACTCGTGTACTCCCGGGGTCACTCACCGCCAGCGGCTATTCCTTCGCCCACCCCACAATCGACGTTGCCCTTCAAGATGTACTCACATCGAAGGCAGCAGCCTGAGAGACTGACGACATGAGCACACCAAAGGCAGATCGTCACGTTTCCACCAGCCGTGTTATTGCTGCACCAGCGCAAGACATCTTCGAGGTTCTCGCTGACCCCGCAAAGCACTCCATCATCGATGGTTCTGGGAGCCTCGTAGAAGCGAAGGGCAATCCGCCGCGACTCTTCCTTGGCGCAAAGTTCGGCATGAAGATGAGCTTCCACGCGACGATGCGCAACAAAGTGGTCGAGTTCGAAGACGGCAAACAGATCGGTTGGCGTCATATCGGCCAGCACGTGTGGCGTTACGAGCTCGAAACGGTTGAAGGTGGCACGAAAGTGACCGAAACCTTTGATTGGCGACCAAGTCCGTTGCCTTGGCTCCTCGAGGGCCAGAAGATTCCCACCAAGAATCTTGCATCGATGGAAAAGACCCTCGAGCGGCTCGACACCTACGTCACAACTGGGAACGTGTCGGAATCTTGAACTCGTGAGCGCATCACTTGAATCGCTGGTTCCACTCGGTTGGGATCCGGCGTGGGCGAAAACACTCGCCTCGACTCTCCAAGGCGCTGAACCCGGAAGAGTTCTTCAGCATCACGGCGTTGCGCTTGTACTTGCATTGGCCGACCGAACCGAAACCGTGATGCTCACACTTCGGCTCGAACCACAGCCCACTGTTGGTGATTGGATCGCGTTTAAAGGTGGTGAAGTCGTTGCCGTCCTCCCTCGGCGATCGCTTTTGCGTCGTCGAAATGCTCACGGAGACGGCGAACAGCAACTCGCTGCCAACATCGACAAGGTGCTGCTGGTCTGCGGACTCGATCGACCAGTGAAGGATGGCCGCATTCAACGTGGCACCGCTATCAGTCGCGATGCTGGCGCCGAGCCCGTTGTCGTACTCACCAAAGCATCGCGTGATGGCGCGTCGGAGGTTGACCCTCAGCAAGCCGCCGACGAAGTCCGCACCGCGCACCCCGGCATCGATGTCATCGTGACCTCGGTGAAGGAAGGCATCGGCATCGATGAACTTCGTTCCATCATCGGTCACGACACCGTGACACTGCTCGGCGAATCGGGTGCGGGAAAGTCGAGCATCGTGAACGCGCTACTCGGCGATGACGTCGTCACGATTGGCGATGTTCGTGAAAGCGACAGCAAAGGCCGACACACAACAACAACAAGAGAACTTCATCTGCTTCCCGGCGGTGGCGTCCTCATTGACTCCCCCGGCATCCGAGCAGTCGGGCTCATTGCCGATACCGACGGCGTTGCCGAAACATTTGTTGATGTCGATGAAATCGCTTCAACGTGTCGCTTCGCTGATTGCCAACATGAAGGTCAGCCCGGCTGTGCCGTTGCCTCAGCGTTGGCTAACGGGACTCTCAACGCACAACGAGTTGAGGCCTGGCGCCGACTCGAAGCGGAAACTGACGCAACCGAACCGGTCACGCCCCGATCGAGCGCACCGCCTCGACGATCTCGTCGGCCGGACGAAAGGTAAGCCCGGCCGCTGCCCGACGGGCCCAGCGGATGACGCCGTTGGCATCGATCACGAACACTGAGCGGCGATAGAAACCGATCGGGCCGAGAATCCCGTAGTCCTTCGCAACCTGTTTGTCGACGTCGGCCAGCAACGGAAAACCGAAACCGCCGTTTTGTTTTGCGAACTCGATGTGGTCTGAAACTGACTGTGGACTCAGAGCCAGCACCTGTGCGCCGACCGTGGCAAACGCGGACATGTCGTCGGTATAGGAGCGCAGTTGCGCCGTACACACCGGTGAGTTGTCGGCCGGATAGAAGACGAGAACGACGGGAGCGCCCCGATACGCATCGAGTGAAAACTGTCGTTGATCTGACCCGTCGCCGTTGACGCCGTCAAGCACGAAGTTGGGTGCGATATCTCCCACTTCGATCATCACGTAGGACCCTCTCAGCCAGTGAACGCCGGAACAGATACTTCAGTTCCTGGACCAGCAGCCGGCGAGGTTGTTGTCGTCGTCGGGGCTGATGAGATCGATTGCCAGTAGCCACTCGCGCCGCCAATGCTGCTCGTCCCTTGAGAAACTCGCAACGTTTGATTCGTACCGTCGACGTTCATTGTCCAGAACGACCATTTACCGGATCGACTTGATCCAAACGCCATCTCAGTTCCATCAGCAGACCATTCAGGTGCTTGATCGGAAAACGAGTTATTCGTGATCCGCAACTCGTTGGTTCCATCTGCATTGATCATGTAGATCTCTTCGTTGCCATCGCGCTGAGAGCAGAAAGCAATTTTCAACCCGTCAGGCGACCACGTTGGTTGGAACTCAGTAGAAGAATGGGTCGTCAATCTTGTCTGATTCTGCCCGTCGGGATCCATGAGATAGAGATCATCCTGGCCATTCCGCAGCGACCGAAAAACGATTTTGGATCCGTCTGGTGACCATGACGGCCACTCATCGTGGTCTGTTGTGCTCGTGAGTTGCGTCTGTCCGCTGCCATCCTCATTCATCACATAGATGTTGGCGTCGCCATCCCGATAGGAAGTGAACACAATTTTCGAACCATCTGGAGACCACGAAGGCTGCGTTTGGTACGAGGTCGTTGTCGTCAACCGGGTCAACCCGGACCCATCCGCATTCACGACGAAAATGTCAGTCGTTGGCCCGTAGGTCGCAGGGACGCCAAAGCGATCAGATTTGAAAACAATCTTCTCGCCGCCAAACGGGGACCATGCAGCATCGCCGTTCTGGCTGTTGTTCCCGGGTACGAGTGAGACGATCCCAGTGCCGTCAAGATTTGCGGTCCACAGTCCCCCGTCGAGACCCGAGCTAAACAAGAATTTCCCGTTTGCTCCGGGGAATTGCGCCGAACCCGCCGTTGAAACAGTCGCGGTAAAAATCGCAGATGAAAGAACAAGACCGATAATTAGTCGCTTCAGATTTCGCATGACGTTCGCCCCTAAGCCCAACTTCGAATAAGGGTTGCGACCATACACCAGTGAGGTATCGGCACTATCGGGACCTCGTTAGCCAAGCTCCTGCATAAGTTCGTCGGGAATATCAAAGTTGGCGTACACGTCCTGGAC
>CAIKHC010000037.1 GCA_903827085.1 uncultured Candidatus Nemicrothrix sp.
GAGTCACCAAGCTCCTGTTCACAGGACACGCGGGTGTAGTTCAGAGGCAGAACATCAGCTTCCCAAGCTGAGAACGCGGGTTCGATTCCCGTCACCCGCTCGGATGAAATGACCTCCCCATCCGGGAGGTCGTTTTCGTTCAAGGGAATGTTGCAGGCGGGAATCGGGAGGAGGCTCCGCAAGGAGCCGACGGCTCCCGTCACCCGCTCGGACGAAGTGACACACGGAGACCGCCAAGTACAACCAGCGCGGTCAGTGCAATTGCGGCGATCGCTGGCGATCGCGCTGGAAGAGATCGCCAGGCACCCACAGCGTTGATCGACAGCACCGATCCTGAGCTCCCAATCGACAGGATCGAGCCAGCGGAACCAATCGAAAGGATTGATCCAACAGAGCCGATGCTCGCTATCGAACCGGCGCTACCGATGGATGCGATTGAACCAGCGGAACCAATTGAGGCAATCGAACCTGCAGAACCAATCGAGGCGATTGAACCAGCCGAACCAATTGAGGCAATCGAAATTGTCGACGATTTCATGCCCCTTACTGTGCGTTCCATCCCTCAAGCGTAATGAGCCCGCTTGCCTGCATCCCTCCGCGAGGTTCCCACCACTACATTCCCTCTAGGCACATCTGCCTCACGAACATGGAGAAATCGTTGAAGAATCGTCTCGTCGTCGCTGGTATTGCAGTGCTCGCCCTCGCCGGCCTCGCCGTCGCTGGTTGCAGTTCGGACAAGAAGGACTCCGCGTCCACCACGACTGCTGCCCCGACCACCACAGCCAAGTCCACATCTTCGACTGTTGGAAACGTGCTTCCTCCAATCATCATCACGCCACAAATGGTGAACGCCAATGAAGGCGGCACCCAGCCGGTTCCCGCCATCAAGGTCGGCGACACCGTCGTATTCAACATGGGAACCATCGCGAAAGGCGTCACTATCTCAATCGCTCCCAACACCAACCCATCGGTCTTCGAAGTGACATCGAAGGGAACGAACGACGGCACGGTGTCGATGAACGCTGGTGGCAAGGCCATCGCTGCCGGTACGACTCAGGTGAGCCTCGGTGCAGGCGGCGCAGGCGTCGAGAACTTTCTCGGCACTTACACCCTTGTCATTACGAAGTAACGAACATCACAGTCATTGAATTGGTGCCGTCCTTCGGGGCGGCACCTTTCGTTTTCGTGCTACAACTCTTTGACCATCACAGAGGGGGAATCCGATGATCCGACTGAGCGTGCTCTACCCAAAGACCGACGGCGCGTCGTTCGACCACGACTACTACCGCGACAGCCATGTACCGCTGGCGCTCAAGACCTGGGGCCTTTCCTCAGCAGAAATCGACAAGGGCATCGATGGCCCCTACGAAGCGGCAGTCCACTTCACCTTTGACTCGATGGAAGCGTTCGGTGCCGCTCTTGGTGCACCGGGCACCGCCGATGTGCAGGCCGATGTCGCGAACTACACGACAATCGTGCCGGCAATGCAGATCAGCGAAATCGTCTGACCAAGCCTGGCGTTACAGGTTTGGAATCACCTGGGTCTCAATCAGTTTGAGACTCTTCCATGCGAATTCCGGCGGAAGACCACCGACCAATGGATGCAGCATGCAAAAGGCAAACGGGCCCTTTTCGGTGAGCTCGGCAACGAGTTCTTCCGGAGTGACCACGCGGTATTGACCCGTTGCGCGCAATGCATCGGAATCATTCACGCGCACAAAACCGGTTGCCCCCTCGATACCTGCGCTCGCAGCCCAATCGCCATACGCGTTGACCTCGTGCATTGCATACGGGGCAAGTTCGTCCCACCCTTGATCGACATCGGTCGCGACATGAATGACGGAAGTGTCACCCCCCATGTACGGGCCCGGATCGGGCTTACCCAACTTTGCGCATTCATCGACATAGAACTCCCAAATTTCGGGAATCGATGGAATGAAGCCATCAGCAATACGCGCGGCGCGACGAGCTGCTGCTTCCACCGAACCACCCAGTGAAATCGGGGGGCCACCCACCTGAGCGGGCGTCGGCAACACCTGCACCGTGCGACCACGGAACTCGAATGGTTCACCCGTCCATGCCTGCTTCAGCGTCGCAACAGCTTCAGTTGTGCGCGCTGCTCGCTTCGAAAGCGGCACATCAAACATTTCGAACTCTGAACCCACATACCCATTGGTGAGAGTGAGATCGAGTCGGCCACCGCTAATGAGATCGACAACAGCCACGTCTTCGGCCAGGCGAAGTGGATCGTGGAAGGAACTGACCATCGCCGAAATGCCGATGCGGATATTCGACGA
>CAIKHC010000038.1 GCA_903827085.1 uncultured Candidatus Nemicrothrix sp.
CGGCTGCTTCTTCGAGACGCACCAAGTACGCCTCAAGATCTTTCTTCGATGCCCACGCCGTTCCGTAGATGCGTTGAAGCATTGGATTGCGTTCGTCGCCTCGCCAGTACGCGCCGGCAACACGCATGAGTTTGAAATGTCCAAGACGGCCGGTATCGGGAACATGAGGCCCCCGACAGAGATCGATAAACCGTGGCGGATTCTCGTAGGTGCGAACTAGGCCGGTCTCAGTTGCTGACATTGGATCTTCCGCCGCGCCCCGAATGATCTCGCACTTGTATTTATGCCCACTGAAAAGTTCGAGAGCCGCATCTTCAGCGATTTCATCGCGGATGAACGGCTGCTTCTCTTTGATGATCTCGCGCATTCGGGCGTCGAGACGATCGAGATCGTCTGGGGTAAACGTTCCGCCATCGGGAAGTTCGAAGTCGTAATAGAACCCGTTTTCGATCGGAGGGCCGATAGCGAAGGTCGCCCCGGGAAAGAGATCGAGGACGGCCTGAGCGAGCACGTGGGCCGTTGAATGGCGGATGGTGAAAAGGCCACGTTCATCTGTTTCGGTAATGATCGAAACGGCGTCGCCCTGCTCGAGCGGCCAGACAAGATCGCGCTCTGTCCCGTTCACTGCCCCGATGACCGCCGCTTTGGCTAGACGAGAGCCGATGGACAAGGCGAGCCCAGCAACGGTGGTACCGGCGGGAACTGAACGCTCGGAGCCATCGGGAAGGGTGATCGTGATCTCGTCAGACATGGGGGCGAGCGTACCCGAGGCTGTCGAGAACTCTGGAAGCAGTTACAACCTCAGCGTTGAGGGTCTCCGACGAGGAAGACGCCAAGCAATTCCGCCGCTGACGCTACGCCTTCTCCCCGCCCAACAGCGCGATCGATCGCGGCGACTGCGCCTGGAGTGTCGAGATCGTTATCAAGGCATGTCCGAACGTCATCTAAAGCAGCGACACTCTCGACAGACCCGGGAGCAATCGTTGCGGCAAGCCAAAGCTCAAGCCGCGCTGCTGCGATCGGCATGATTTCGTCTTCCCATTCCCACGAATCTCGGTAGTGGTGAGAAACGATGGCAAGTCGGATTGCCCGGACATCCCACGTCTTTCGTAATTCACTGATGAAGACGAGATTGCCAAGAGACTTCGACATCTTCTCGCCATCCATGCGAACCATGGCTTGATGCATCCAGTGGCGCACGAAGGGCTGACCGGTTGCAGCTTCACTTTGAGCAGCTTCGCATTCGTGATGCGGGAAAATCAGGTCGGAACCACCGCCATGCAGGTCGATGGTCGTGTCGAGTTCACGCAAGGCCAGAGCAGAACATTCAATGTGCCAACCAGGACGGCCAGGGCCCCAGAGCGATTCCCAACTCGGCTCGTCGGACGCCGATGGCTGCCAGAGAACAAAATCGAGTGGATCACGCTTATTGGGATCGTCAGGGTTTCCGCCATGCTGTCGAGCAAGGTCGATCATTTGCTCACGGGTGTAATGCGAAACCTGGCCGAATCGCTCGAAAGAACTCACATCGAAATACACAGAGCCGCCGCTCTCGTAGGCATGACCCTGATCGAGCACCATTCCGATGAATCCGCGAATGTCAGCTATTGCGCTCGTGGCCCGTGGCTCACTCCAACATTCGACAACGTTCAGTGCTTCCATGTCGGCATCGAAACGAGCGGTTTCGGCAGCCGCCAGGTCTAGGTAGTGAACCCCGAGTTCCCGCGCTTTGCGCAACAGGTCATCGTCGACGTCGGTGACGTTACGAACACAACGCGTTTCATGGCCCAGATCACGCAACCGTCTCTGGAGAACGTCGTAGGTCACATAGGTGGCTGCATGCCCGAGGTGCGTC
>CAIKHC010000039.1 GCA_903827085.1 uncultured Candidatus Nemicrothrix sp.
CGATCCCGTCTTCACCGGCGAATGAGAAGGGCGAACCGATGAGTTCGTCACGTAAACCAACAGTGATCGTTGCTGGGCTGGGCGATACCGGCGCACTCATCGCCACTCGTTTGACACGAACATGCAACGTCGTAGGTATCTCGACGCGCCCAGCGCTTGTTAGTGGACAGGAACTAGGAACCCGCCTTATCGATCTCCCCCGATGGCGACGCACCTACCTCATTCCCTATAGGCGCTTCCGCAAACTCGACTCGGTCGATGTCATCCACGGCCGCATCTCGAACGTCGACTTCAACGGTTCCAAGATCTCTGTTGAACTTGCCAATGGCTCATCTCGTGAGGTTGCGTATGACTACTTCGTGATTGCAACAGGCGTTTCGAACGGATTCTGGCGCCACGACCGTGTTGAAGATCTTGCAACGATCGATACCGATCTTTCGGCCATCAACGCTGAACTTGCGAACGCCTCAACTATCGCCGTCGTCGGTGGCGGCGCAACCGGCGTGAGCGTTGCTGACAATCTCGCTCGTGGTGGGAACGCATCAGTGCACCTCTTCCACAGCGGCGATGAACCACTGCCTGGTTATCACCCCAGCGTTCGACGCTGGATGGCGCGCCAACTCGCGACCGACGGCGTCACCGTTCACCCCAACCACCGAGCAGTTGTTCCCGAAGGATTTTCCGGAGACCAACTCACGCATGATCCTGTTGCGTGGTCAACCGGCCAGGAACCATTCGATGCTGATGTCACGCTGTGGGCACTTGGTGGCGTCACTCCCCACACCAAGTTCCTCCCCGCGTCGGTACTTGACGACGAGGGTTTCGTTCTCGTTGACAAGAATCTGCGAGTTCCAGATCATTTGAACGTTTTTGCTGTTGGCGACGTTGCGGCGAGCGATCCTCTTCGCAGCTCGGCACGCAACTGGGGCTTCCGGGTTGTTGTTTCGAACGTGAAAGAACTCGTTCGCGGCCGCCCTTCGAAACTCAAGACCTACAAAGCGTCGGAGTATCGATGGGGTTCAATTCTCGGCCTTCAAGATGAGGGTCTCACCGTCGTGCAGCCAAATGGAAAGCGCTTTCGCATTCCACGCAAACTCGCAGAGCCCCTGCTCTTCAGCGTGTTTGTGCAACGAGTGCTCTACGGCGGACTTCGTAAGAAGTAATAAACCCTTCGCGTAGTTTGGGGAACCCATGAACCCGCCTCAGAACCACAATGATTCCTCGCCAAAGGTTGATGGCCTCGAGGCTGTGTTTTGGCACCTCGACGACATCGACTGGACCGAAGTCCAGCGTCAGCAAAATGCAGACGGCTCTGTGTCTGTGGTGCGTGAAAAGTGGCCGATCATTCGGCCCGGCTTTCTCTCCGCTCATGTGCACTACGAACCAGGAATGGTGGTGCGCCGACACGGTCACCGCAGCAACCACGTTGTGTTCGTGCTTGATGGCAGCGGCTGGATCGGAACCGAACCGTGCGAGCCAGGTACACACATTCACGTTCCACTTGGTTCTGCATTCGGTCCGATCATTGCTGGCCCTGAAGGATTGACGTGCTGGGAACTGAGCTTCGGTGAATTCGGCGGTTGGGGCGATCAGCCCGAGCTCTACGCAAATGAGATTGCCGAGCGCGGCATCACGCCACTGCCCGATCCCCCACTTGAAATCGGCGATTGGTTTGTTGATCCCCGCGGCGATTGGGGTGGCGAGCGTCCGTCACCCAAGGTCGATGGGCTGCAATCAGTGATGACACATGTTCGTGACTATGAATGGACCGAACTGAAGCAGCAACAAAACGCTGACGGCTCGGTGTCAGTGGTTCGTGAGAAGTGCCCAGTACTGCTGTCCGATTTCAAGAGCGCCTATGTCGAATACTCGCCGGGAATGACCGTCGAGCGACACGGGTACTTCGGTCAGCACCTCGTTTGGGTCATCGAAGGCGGAGCGTGGTTTGGCGACCGTTGGTGCCCCGCCGGCACGCATATCGAACTGCCTCTAGGCGCAGCGTTCGGTCCGATTGTCGCTGGCGATGAGGGCGCACTGCTCCTTCAACTCACAGACGGTGACGTCCACCGCTGGGATGACGAACTCGCCAGTTCGTGAACTTCCGAGCGTCACAGCTCGGCCCGGTTTAGTGACCGTTCTTGTCGCTCACGATTGGCTCGCGAAGGTGCAGCGGCTCGACATTCTTTTTCTTGCGCCGGGTGCCGATGTTGAGAACTTCTACGAATACGGAGAAGGCCATCGCTGCATAGATGTAGCCCTTGGGAATCTTCTGTCCGAATCCCTCAGCAATCAACGTGGTGCCGATGAGGAGCAAGAACGCCAGCGCCAGCATCTTGACCGACGGGTGCGCATTCACGAATGTGTAGATGGCCTTCGACGCCAGAAGCATCACGAAAACTGCCGACACGATGGCAATGACCATGACCCCGACGTAGTTCGTCATACCAACGGCCGTAATGACCGAGTCAATCGAGAACACGATGTCGAGCAGCAATACCTGGCCAATGACAGCAACGATTGTGGGAGCGACTTTCGCCGAAGTTGTGCCCTCGTCCCCCTCGAGTTTGTGGTGGATCTCTTTCGTGGCCTTGTAAATGAGGAAGAGTCCGCCGGCGAGCAAGATCAACTCTTTGCCGCTGAAGCCCACCGACCCGATGGTGAACAATTCTTTCTTAAGGGTGACCACCCAACCCACCGCCAATAAGAGCAGAACTCTCATTCCGCCTGCAGCAAGAAGCCCGATCCTTCGGGCCTTGTCCTGCTCCTCAGGGGGGAGCTTGGAAGCGAGAATCGAAATGAAGACGACATTGTCGACACCGAGCACGATCTCAAGTGTGAGTAGCGCTGCTAGCGCACTCCAAGCGGTGGGGTCAGAGATCCAGTCCATGAGTGAGGAGATTACCGAGGTTTGCCCGCCGCCGTTGAAAACTTCTCAGTTCTACTCCGCCGCTTTTGAGATGCGGTTACCGTCCAACTTGGCTCGATCGACTGCTGGCCCCGTGAGGCTGACGAGATACTTCGGATTGCATGCTTGGGTTCCGATCGTGGTCGGCAACACCTGCTCAAACTTCGTGCCCGAGAGCTTTACAACCATCGAACAGTCCCCGGGCTTGTTGCCACCTGGGTTCGTCGGTGACTGCAAGCCGCCAGCGTCGTAACTCGTAACCTTCTGAAGCGCGCTAATCACACAATCGCTCGTGAGGTTCGACCCACATTCTTTGACACCTTGCGCCCAAAGCAGAAACGCCGCAGTCGCTTGTGCACCAGAGAGACTGGTTGAGCCACCGTTTAAACGGATGATTTCAATATATTTTGCAGTTGCCGGGACCTTGTCGGCTTGTTCAAACGGGTAGTACGGCATCTGCACATAGACGTTGTCGGCGTTGCCGTTCGTGTTCCACTTTGCAAATGCGCTGTCGTAGAAATTGGCCTCCTGCAGCCACAAAGGGTCGTAGTCAAGAGTCTTTGCTGCATCAAGAAGATTTTCGAAGTGCGGAGCCGGAGAGCCTGAGAAGTACACAATTTCAGCGCCGCAGTCCTTCAACCGCTGCACAAACGGCAACCAATTTGCCTCTCCCAGGATGTTGTACGACTGCTCGCAGTCGAGGAAGTTCCAACCAACCTGTTCATAAGCGATGACCGCTTTCTTTGCCAAATCAATAAGAGCGACAAAGTCACCATAAATAACCGCTGCCTTCTTGACCTGCGACGGGAATTGCTCGGCCATTTGCGCCGCGGCGGAAACGTTGGCGAAGTCAACAGGGTTGGGCGACGGCTGCACCATCAGCGGGCCATTCGAGAACTGCGGTGAAACTGAGTACGCCGGCACTGACGCCATCTTGCAGCCAACACGGATCTGCTCTTGCGCTGAATCAAGCGACCAGCCCTGTCCAACCAGCATGAAATCTTGCGCGCAAGCCTCGGTCATCACGTTGGCCACATTCATGATTGCTGCATCGCGATAATTGCCAATGATCTGACGGCCGTTGATGCCACCTTGGTCATTGCACCACTTGATCATCGCCCTCATTGCGTCGGACATTTCCTTGTTCAAGCCCGGAGCCGCTGGATAGCCGGCGTCATCTCCAAAACCAATCGTGATGCTCGTATCGGTGACACCCTGCTGCGTCGCACCCTTTGCTTCACCCTGACCACATGGCGATGCCATTGTTCCGAAGTCCGTTGAAGAAACAACTTTCGATGTCGAGGAAGTGCCGCTCGATGTATCGGAGCGACCGCCTCCACAAGCTGCAACGAAAAGACTGACTGCCGCAATAAATCCTGCGACGAGGACCAACCGGCGCGAATGTGGACGAACCAACATCATTTCCTCTCAAGTCATAGCGAGGCGCAGTACATGAACTGAAACACCACCACTTTCTTATCAACTGGTGACAGAACCGAACCGTATCGGGCCGTTTTCGACCCCCCGAGAACCCCCGAACGGCCCTTCCCCCATGGCTTACGGGCCGCTGCGCCGAGTTTCGCTCCAGGTTCCACTCACACCCCGCCCTCTTCGGACGTGCGCGTAATTCAAAACCCGCAGGTCAAAGCGTTTACAGAAATAGATGGTGAAACG
>CAIKHC010000040.1 GCA_903827085.1 uncultured Candidatus Nemicrothrix sp.
CGGAAGCGGTTCGGCTCACGTGGCGATCTACATGGGCAACAACCAACTGGTCCATGCCTTTGGCTCTGGTGGTGTTGATGTCACCGAACTCGACGGTTGGTGGATGCGCCCATCGGGCTACGGCCGCCTCAATCTCTGAAAAGGGCAAGTTTGTTGGGTACGGTTGAGATCCGTGGCCACGTCTGTTGCTCATCGGTCTGAGATGGCGGTTCACTAGTGTTGCCGTTCGGAATGCAACTCACGCAGTTTGGCGCGTCAGTTGCCGTCATCGACGCTGAGGGTTCGCAGTCCTATGCCGATCTCGACCGTGCTGCGAATGCCGTTGCGGCTGCACTGGTTGAGGCCGGTGTTCGACCCGGTTCAGTCGTTGCGACTGTGTGCCCTGCAGGGCGTTGGTGGTTAGCCGGAACCTATGGGGCATGGCGCGCTGGCGCTGTGCTGTTGCCGCTTGAGGCCTCGCATCCTCCTGCAGAACTTCGTCATCCCGTCACCGATTCGGGTGTTACGCATGTTCTGTGCACTGCGGAATCTGCTGAACTGGCGAACGAACTTGCCGCATTTACGAATGCGCAGATCGTTGATGTGCGTGAGGCGGTTGACGTCGAGAAATCTGCGACACTCCCAGAAATCTCCGACGACAACGATGCAATGATCGTCTACACAAGCGGAACCACAGGGCTGCCGAAGGGCGTCGTGCACACGCACCGCTCATTGGCCGCGCAGTGTTCGGCAATGGTCGAAGCCTGGGCGTGGACTTCTGCTGACCGCATCGTGTGTGTCCTGCCACTGCATCACGTACACGGTCTCGTCAACGTCACCTTTACCTCGCTTTCGGTTGGCGCAGTGCTGGAGACCCCCGGCGGGTTCGACGCAATCGCGACATGGGAACGGTTGGCATCGGGTGACATCACGATCTTCATGGCGGTGCCCACGGTTTACTCGCGCCTTGTTCGCGCTTGGTTCGATGCTGACGATGAAACGAAGGCCCGTTGGTCTTCCCGGGCGGCATTGCTTCGGTTGATGGTGTCTGGTTCGGCGGCGTTGCCGGTGTCAACACTTGAACAATGGCAAGAGATCAGTGGTCATGTGCTGCTTGAGCGTTACGGCATGACCGAACTGGGAATGGCGCTGGGGAACACCCTCGATCGCCGAGTTCCCGGTCATGTGGGTTGGCCGTTCCCGGGCGTCGAAGTGCGCATTGTGAGCGAAGACGTTGTCGATGTTCCTGATGGCGAAGTCGGAGA
This sequence comes from uncultured Candidatus Nemicrothrix sp., assembly GCA_903827085.1. Classification (GTDB taxonomy): domain Bacteria; phylum Actinomycetota; class Acidimicrobiia; order Acidimicrobiales; family Acidimicrobilacustridaceae; genus Acidimicrobilacustris; species Acidimicrobilacustris europaeus. The sequence continues at coordinate 1,245 of CAIKHC010000040.1, forward strand.
ACTCCTCGTTCGTGGAACGCAGGTCTTCAATCGCTATCTGAATCGTCCTGATGCAACTGCTGAATCATTTGTCGACGGTTGGTTCCGCACCGGCGACGTTGCGCAGCAAACGACTGATGGTTATCGGCTTCTCGGGCGCGCGTCCGTCGACATCATCAAGTCTGGCGGCGAGAAAGTTTCAGCGCTTGATATCGAGGAAGTGTTCCGCACCCATCCGGCAATTGCAGATTGTGCGGTTGTTGGATTGCCCGACGAAGAGTGGGGTGAGCGCGTAGCGATCGCATGGGTGGCCGATTCGGCCGATCGACCAACCGATACAGAGTTTCGTGCGTGGGGCAAAGAACGCCTGGCCCCAGCGAAGGTTCCCTTCAACTATCTGTGCATCGGCGAGTTGCCCCGTAATCCCATGGGCAAGGTCACCAAAGTCGCGGTGAAGGAACTGTTTGCATAGAGGGTTCGGTATGGTCGCCGAAGGGTGGCACGATAGGGCTCAGACTGCTGCCCAGACCTTCTCGATTCCAAGGGGGAACCGTGCTCGAAATCACCGACGTCGATCGCATTCGCACCATCACATTGAATCGTCCCGACGCACTCAATGCGTTCAACGAGGCGCTCTATGACGCGACGACAGATGCCCTTATCGACGCTGCTGCCGACAATTCCGTCGCTGTCGTTGTCATCACCGGAATTGGACGCTCATTTTCTGCCGGCACCGACGTTGTCGAAATGGCGATGCGCAACACCGGCGGCGTCGAGAGTGGTCGTCACGGGTTCCCGGGACTCGTCGACAACCTTGTCGACTTTCCAAAGCCGTTGATCTGCGCGGTGAACGGAATGGCGCTCGGCATTGGCGCAACAATGCTTGCGCTTTCAGACCTTGTCTTCATGTCTTCTGAAGCACGCGTTCGCTGTCCCTTTACGGCGCTTGCCGTGGCACCTGAAGCGGCGAGCAGTTACACGTTCCCCGCACTGATCGGTCGTCACAACGCGACATGGGCGCTCATGAGCTCCGAGTGGTTGTCGGCGCAGGAATGTCTTGAGATGGGCATTACTTGGAAGGTCTGTGAACCCGATGCGCTGATGGAAGAAACCATGAAGCACGCGCGTGTACTTGCCTCGAAATCAATCTCGTCGCTTGTCGAATCAAAGAAGACGATCATGGCGGCGATCAAACCGCAGATCGACGCGGCCCGTGATCGCGAGAACGCTGCGTTCGCATACCTGATGGGTCGACCGGCAAACATGGAAGCGATGGTGGCGCTGGCAGAGCGTCGTCAGCCCGATTTCGCAGCGATCGATTTGGCTGATTTCTCCTCGAATTCCTGAAGTCCTGGATTCTTCCCAAATTCTCACCTTTCATTCAGGGGCTCCTTACCCACGAGGTTGATGCTGTGTCTGTCCCCAACGGACACCCCACACCAACACCCCCCACGAACACCCCACCCAAGGAGCCTCACAATGAATAAGAAACTCGTATCCATCAGTCTCGGCGCCGGCCTCATCGTCGGATCCGCCGCTGGCCTCATTGCTGTGCCGGCAATTTCTGGTGCCCAGACGGCCGACACCACTGCAACCGCTCCGGCGAATCGTCCCGACCCGTCAGTGCGGCTCAATGAGACCCTCAAGCCACTCGTCGACGCTGGCACCATCACCCAGGCTCAGGCCGATGCGGTAATCGCAGCGCTTAAGGCCGACATGCCTGAGCGCGGTGAACGTGGCCGTGGCGGCAAGGGCGGCGCCGGCCTCGAGGTGGCTGCACAGTCACTCGGCATGAGCGCCGATGAACTCCACACCGCTCTCAAGGGTGGACAGACGCTTGCGCAGGTCGCTGAGTCAAAGGGCGTCAACGTCCAGGTTGTTGTTGATGCACTTGTTGCGTCAGCGACAAATCACATCAACGAGGAAGTTGCTTCAGGTGAGCTCACCCAAGCCGAAGCCGACGAGAAGCTGGCCAACGTCACCGAGCGTGTCACCGAGCGAGTCAACAACCCTCGTCCCGAAGGTGGCCCCCGTGGCGGTCAGGGAGCCAAGCGCGGACCAGCCGCTCCGGCAACCAACTGAGTACTCCGCAACACCCGCTCGTCTCTGACTCCGCCCCCCGAAGAGACGAGAGCACAGAGAAGGCCCGGCCGAGTGGCCGGGCCTTCTTGTTGTTCAGAAGTGGTGGTGACGGTGTTGCGTCGTCAGCCAGTGAATGAGGGTGCGATGGGCTCCGAAGACAGCTGGAGCTCGAAGGCACCGATATCGACAAGCCCGCCAACAACTCGGGCGTAGCCAGCACCGCGCTGATCAAACTCGTTGCCGGTGAACGTGGCTACGGGGTTGGGGCCTGCATCGATTGCTGGTGAGCCGGTGAGCAGGGCCATGGTCTTGGTGGTTCCGCCGTTGTTGGCGAGTGCACCGAGCATTGGGTTCGTTGAGCTCACGTTGTTTGTGCCGTTCACGGTGATCCGAGAGTCGACCTCGCCGATGATTGAGTTGGTGGCGGTGAATGAACTGGTATCGCTGGGAAGTGCTGAATACAGCCCGAAATCCGCAGCACCTGCGACGCCCGAGGAGTTTCCAGAAACAATCGAGCCTGAGAGAGTGACCACACTCGTGTTGTCGCCGAGTTGGATACCGCCGCCGTCCGTTCCTGTGTGAGTGCCTGCTGAGCTGTTGGCACTGATCGTCGACTGGTTGACGGTGAGCGAAGAACCGGAACCGATGTAAACGCCACCGCTGCCGTAGAGGGCCGCATTTGCGCTAATCGTCGAGTTGTTGATCGTCGCGGTTATGCCGGGATCATCGAACAGGATCCCGCCATCGGTCTGTGCTGTGTTATTCGAAACTGTGCTGTTGGTGATGTTGACAATGAGAGCGTCAAAGTCTTCATCGTGTTCAACCTTGAGACCGCCCCCGTTGTCACCTGCATCGTTTGCATCGATGGTGGTGTCGGTGATCGAGAGCACAGCCGGCGTCGACTGGTAAAAAGACAACCCGCCGCCGTCGTCTGCTGCGGAGTTCCCGGTAATTCTGCAGTCGACGATTGTGACGTTGTAGACGTTCTGGCCGTAGATGGCTCCACCGTCAGCAAAAGCTTCATTATTCATAAACGTCGAACCACTGATCGTTGCGTCGTTAGCGTTGTAGATGTACACCGCGCCGCCTTCAGCGGTAGCGGTGTTGTTCTCGAAGGTTGAATCGATGATCTCAAGTTCGCCATCGTTAGCGGCGTAGAGGGCACCTCCATACGCGCCGGTTGAACCGGAAACTGTCACGCCGTCAAGGGTGAACTTGCCGTCGTTGAGTGACTTGATGCGATTTTTGGTGACGGTGAGTCCACTGATGACGGCGTCGCCGTTACCTTCGACGCTGAACAGGTCGTAGGAGCCGGCGGCGGCAGTGGTGGTGATGGTGAGTGACGATGCGCCAGGGCCGATGATGTTCACCGCGGTGGTCTCGACCGTTCCGGCCGTGAGCGTGATGAGCGAAATCGATGCGTCGAAGTTGATGGTGTCGCCATCGATAGCAGCGAGAGCAGCATCGCGAAGTGTGCAATTGCCTGGTGTGAGGTCGGTGCAATTTGCGGCAACTGCGATGCCGTCGCCGTTGCTATCGACCGTGATTGTGGTTGACGCGCCGGCAGAACCAGCGAACGCGGTGAGCAATGCTGCGGCACTGCCGGTGACAAGGAGTGCGCCTGCTCCAACTGCCCCTCCGCGACGGGCATGTGAGCGCCGTGAAGCGAGGTTAGGTGTCGGCGTGGTGATCAAGCTGGACATCGGTCCTCCATGGGCGTGCAGGGAGAACTCAGGTTCCGCCCCGTGTAGCACTGAGACTAGCGCGGCCAGTTATCGGTACTTCACTTTGGAGATGTCCCGAACGACAGAGAAGGC
>CAIKHC010000041.1 GCA_903827085.1 uncultured Candidatus Nemicrothrix sp.
AGCGGGCGAATCTGTTGCGACCCGCAGCGCCGGCAAGAAGGTCCTGAATGCACTTGTTTCCGTCGTGCCTGGTCTTATGGGTGGAGGTGCCGACCTCACTGGAAACTGCGGTGTAGAGATCGACGGCGCAGTTGCGTTCTCTCGTCTCAATCGCGACGGACGCCAGATCCATTTCGGAGTCCGCGAACACGCGATGGGTTCGGTAATGAACGGAATGGCTGCTCACGGCGGTCTCATTCCTTTCGGTGGAACCTTCTTTGTCTTTGCCGATTACATGCGCCCACCCGTTCGACTGGCTGCGCTTTCAGATCTGCGCGTCATCTACTCGTGGACGCACGACTCAGTCGGAGTCGGCGAGGACGGCCCGACGCACCAACCAATTGAGCATCTTGCTTCGCTTCGAGCCATGCCGAAATTGCGAGTCATTCGTCCAGCCGATGCGAACGAAACAGCGCAAGCGTGGAGGATCGCTATCGAAAAGGGCGGACCAACCGCTCTTGTACTGAGCCGACAAAACCTCCCGGTTCTCGAAGGAACAGCAGGCAACACCGCTGTTGAACGTGGCGCCTACATCCTCCGCGGAACCAAATCTGATCCCGATGTTGTTCTCATCGGTACGGGTTCGGAGGTATCGCTTTGTGTAGCGACTGCAGAGCAACTCGCGACTGAGGGAATTTCTGCCCGCGTCGTCTCGATGCCATGTTGGGAACTCTTCATGGACCAAGACGATGACTATCAGCGCTCGATTCTCGGTGACGGCATTCCTCGAGTTTCCGTCGAAGCAGGTTCCACGTTTGGCTGGGCACTCTGGGCCGATGCATGTGTTGGCATCGATCATTACGGCGCGAGTGCGCCTGGTCCCGAGCTTATGGAACTTTTCGGTATGACCGTTGAAAACGTCATTGAACACGTACGCATCGTCCTCAACTGATCCGGAGCACAGAAATGTCACGACTTACCGACTTGTACGCAAATGAAGACCAGAGCCCTTGGCTCGACAACGTCCGCCGCGACTGGATTGAGAATGGCGAGATGCAGCGATGGGTAGATCGAGGCGTACGCGGGGTGACCTCCAACCCGACCATTTTCCAGAAAGCGATTTCCGGCGGAGACGCATACGACGATCAGTTTCGCCAGTTGCTGGCTTCGGGTACATCGGTAACCGACGCCTACTGGGAACTTGTCGTGACCGACATCAACAACGTTCTTTCGATTCTTCGACCCGTCTACGACTCAAGCAACGGAATCGACGGCTACGTCTCAATCGAGGTGTCTCCCCTCCTTGCCCGCGACACTGACGGCACCGCCGCAGCAGCGCGACACCTACACGGGCTCATTAACCAGCCCAACCTGTACATCAAGATCCCCGGAACTGCCGAAGGGCTGCCCGCCATCAGAGCAATGATCTCCGAAGGCGTCAGCGTCAATGTCACGCTTCTGTTCTCTCTGGAGCGCTATCGCGAAGTCATGGAGGCATACATCGCGGGTCTCGAAGCTCGTGATGGCGATCTCTCAGCGGTTTCGTCCGTTGCCTCGTTCTTCATCAGCAGAGTCGACTCCGAAACTGATAAGCGACTCGAGGCTCTTGGTTCTGACGAGGCAAAAGCGGTCATGGGCAAGGTTGCTGTCGCCAATGCACAAGTCGCCTACGAGGCATTCCTCGAAACCTTCAGCGGCCCACGATGGGACGCACTCGTCGCCCGTGGCGCTCGTCCTCAGCGTCCACTTTGGGCATCGACGTCGACCAAGAACCCCGACTACCCAGACACGTTGTACGTCGATTCTCTAATTGGCCCGAACACCGTGAATACGATTCCCGAAAAGAC
>CAIKHC010000042.1 GCA_903827085.1 uncultured Candidatus Nemicrothrix sp.
CGATATCAGCGAAGAGGTCGTCAAAGGAAAGAAGGCCCGGAACTGCCTGCTCGGGTGTCGCGGCCTCGCCCGAGTTGTCTGCCGTGACAGCGATCCACTTGAGCTTCGGCCCGCTCGCCGCGACAACGGCGGCGTATTGCGGCTGTGTGATCGCAGCAGTTGCCTTCGTGTGATCAATAAAATAGGTGAGTTCCGCCGCAACAGAACGCGTATTGGTTGTGACGCCGGCGGCGCCAACCGTTGCGCATGCGTACCAGGCCAACACCATCTCGGGACTGTTGTCAGAGTGGATGATGACCTTGTCACCTTTTTGTACTCCGTTGCGCTGGAGGCCTGCAGCTAAGCGGCGCACCTCTTCCCAAAACTTGGCGTACGTCCATGTCTGAACCTCGCCGTTGCGCGGTTCCCAAATGAGTACAGGGTGATCAGGACGCCGCTCAGCCAAACGCGCCAAAAGCCAGGGCACGTCTTGTCCGGTCATCTGAAACGTCGAGACAACATCGGCGTCCATTGGTCTCCCCCTTTAGAGATCTGCCCCGACACGGGACAACTGTTCACATCTTGGCCCACTTCGCGATGCCAAGTTAAACGTCCATCCCCCGGAGCGAAGAACTCCGCCAATAGCCTCGCCCCATGAGAAACGTCACTGCAGGCCTCTCGATCGCCGTCCTGTTGATCCTCGGTGCTGCAGCCTGCAGCTCTGGGTCCGACAATGCTTCATCTTCGAAGAACTCCACGACGACCACTGCGGGTTCCAACTCAACAACGACCGCCCCCAAGACGACAACAACCCTTTCCAGCACGCACTGCGCCACTGGGCAACTCAAGGGGTCTCTCGGCGAAACACAATCAGGTGCGGGCCAGCGCTACACGACTTTGGTCCTCACCAACACCGGTACCAAGGAATGCGACCTGCGCGGTTTCCCTGGGGTCTCACTCGTCGACGCGACCGGAAAGCAGATCGGTCAGCCGGCATCTCGTGAGGGTTCCGAAGGCGCAACGGTGATGATTCAACCCGGCGCAACCGCAAGTGCAACTTTGCATACAAGCGCAGCAGGAATGGGCGCTCAATGCGATCCAACCTCCGCACAGTTGCGCGTGTACCCGCCAGATAACACCGAATCACTCGTGATCGCCGCCGCCTACAGCGCTTGCGGCGGGTTTCGGGTGACGACGCTTGTCTCTGGTTCTGCCGGTAACTGATAGGGAAGAAATGATTACCAACGAGGCCAACGGCACCTACCCGGGATTCCCAGGGAAAGTCGGAACAGTCTTTGCGACCTCAGAGTCGTGGTGGCCGGATCGGCCCAGCGCTCCAGAAGGTGCGCCCAATGTCGTCGTCATCCTTTGCGACGATCTTGGATACGCCGATACCGCTCCATACGGCAGCGAGATCGCAACGCCCAACATCGACCGTCTCGCAAGGGGCGGACTTCAGTACACCGATTTCCACTCAACGCCTATGTGTTCGCCCACTCGCGCAGCGCTTCTCACTGGAATGAATCCACATGCCGCAGGCGTCGGCACCGTGGCGCACTCTGATCCTGGGTTCCCGGGCTACGCCATGGAGCTTGCAGAAGATGTCATCACTCTTCCTGAAACTCTGCGAGCGAACGGCTACGCCACCTACATGGTCGGCAAGTGGCATCTCGCAAAAGATTCTGATCAGTCCGATGCGGGTCCTCGTCATTCATGGCCCTGCCAGCGCGGCTTCGATCAGTTCTACGGATTCCTCGATGGCTTTACCAATTTGCATCAGCCCCACCGCTTGGTTCGCGACAACACCCCGGTGGAAACCGACACCTACCCCGACGGCTATTACTTCACCGACGACATCACCGATGAAGCAATCGCCATGGTGCGCGCGGGCAAGGCTTCTGCACCAAAGCAACCCTTCTTCCTGTACATCGCTCACGGAGCCATCCACGCTCCGCTCCACGCGAAAGCCGCCGACATCGCTGCGCAAACGGGCAACTACAACGAAGGTTGGGATGAACTTCGCCTTCGACGTTTCGCGCGCCAAAGGGAGCTCAATGTCGTCGGCGAAGACATTGTGCTCGCGCCGCGAAATACGGAACTGAACAACGATGTAGATCCCTGGGATGAATTGACTGACACCCAGAAGGCGCTCTACTCGCGCTACATGGAAGTCTTCGCAGCCATGGTCACAAACGTTGACGAAAACACTGGCCGTCTTCTCGATGCTCTCGACGACATGGGCGAGCTTGACAACACGATCGTCATTTTCACTTCCGACAATGGCGCTTCGCGAGAAGGAGAGATGGTTGGAACCAGCGCGTACATGGTGCACCTCACCGCTGGTGACGACATCGAGACCGATTTTGAACGCTTTGATCTCATCGGCGGCCCCCAAACCTCACCGCATTACCCGCGCGGATGGGCGATGGCTGGAAACACACCGTTCCGTCTGTACAAGATCAACACCCATGCCGGCGGCCATACGGTTCCATTCCTCTTCTCATGGAATGCCGGGCAACTCAACAGCGGTGAAATGCGTCGCCAGTACTCGCATGTCTCGGACATCTTCCCGACACTTCTCGAACTCATTGGGATTAGCGCTCCAACAACTCGCAACGGAACTGACGTAAAGCCCCGAACTGGCTCGAGCATGGCTCCGACATTGCGCGATGCAAGCGCTCCCCCGCAGCGCACAGAGGCGCTCTACGAGATGATCGGACACCGAGGCTTTTACCGCGACGGTTGGGAAATTGTCACGCTGCATCAACCGTTCACACCATTCAGCGATAGCGAATGGGAGCTGTACAACCTCACGAACGACCGCACCGAACTTCATAACCTCGCTGAAAGTCATCCGGAGAAACTTGCTGAACTCGCCGCTGCATGGAATGACGCAGCGTGGGATGGGCAGGTCTTTCCGCTAGATGAAGGAACCGGCCTGAAGTACGTGCTTCGACCACCCGAAACCGAGATCGTCCAGCAGCCACTTTCGGTATGGCCGGGAACTCCAACACTCGAGCGCTGGCGCTCTTTGCAACTCATCTGGCTGTCTTCATTTCAGTTCCAGGCTCCTATAACCGTCACGGAACAGTCGTTGGGAACGATCGCAGCGCATGGCGACCAAAGCGGTGGTTACGCGCTCTACCTGCTCGAAAATCGTCGACCCACGCTCGTCTTTAACGACGGTCGCGGCGGACTCACAACGCTGACGGGTCCTTCGCTGGATGCCGGTGACCATCTTCTGGAGTGTTCCTTCGATGCAATCGGCGCCAACACCTGGAAGCTTTCGCTGTCGATCGACGGCGTCGTGGTTGACGAACATCCGGAAGTCCCGATGCTCTATGCGATGTCCCCATTTGAGGGAATCAGCGTCGGCCGCGATCCTCGTTCACCGGTGTGGTGGGAACGCTACGAAACGCATGGTTCATTTCACTACAACAGTGCGCAAGGACCCGTTCGTTGGATTCCCGGCCCTAAGGCACCCGACCAACCAGAAGACGTTGTTGGGCTGTTACGCATGATCGGTGCAAAGTTCGAATAGGTAGAGCGAAAGATTTCTAGACCGGTGCCGCGATGCTGTCCCACTCGATCGGAACATGAGCAAAGCCATCGATCAGATTCGAGTGGACTCGCGGATAGTCGGCGGGATCACCAACGAATCGCAAACCTTCGAACCGAGTGAGGATTTCCTCGAACATGATGCGGCCTTCGATCCGGGCCAAGTTCGCACCCAAGCAGAAATGCGGGCCACCAGCTCCGAACGCAACATGATCGTTCGGATTACGGCGCACATCGATTGAATCGGGATTTTCAAACGCTCGCTCATCACGATTGGCAGAGGCGTAGACCATAAGTACGCGCTCGCCCGCCTTGATCTTCTTCCCGCCGAGTTCGGTGTCGACGGTTGCAGTGCGAGTGAACTGAATGACCGGAGTGGAGAAACGGAGTAACTCCTCAATTGCCGTTGGGATCACGGAAAGCTCATTACGAACAATCTCGTATTGATCGCGATTTTGCAGCAGAGCGAGCGTTCCCGTTGTAATCAAGTTTCGAGTTGTTTCGGAACCGGCGTTCTGCAGAAGCATGAAGAACAATTCGATCTGGAAAGCAGTGA
>CAIKHC010000043.1 GCA_903827085.1 uncultured Candidatus Nemicrothrix sp.
CGACTCCTCGCCTTCTACGTGTGTTGGCGCCGGTGCGTCTGGCGCTGGACGGTTCGCGGCGGCCCACATCAACATGACGCGACTCTCAGCAGGAATCGAGACGCCGCCGATCGTCGTGTCGGCCGGAACATAGCGATAGTGGAATTGAAACGGACCATCTTCGCGTAAGAACGTTTCGATAGCGTCGGGAATGAGTGCCGGATCTTGACGCAAGCGATCCTGTAGTTCTTGATCGCAGGCCAACGTCTCGATTGCAGTCGCCATCAAGCTCGCCGTTGTTTCTGAACCCGCAGTGACGAACACGGTGAGCATGCTGCTGACCTCGCCCATGGTGACTTCGCCAGCTTCAAACATTCCTGCGAAGACTCCAAGGAGACCACGCCGATGCTCGGGAGCAAGTGCAAGCGTCTCTTCGAACTTGGTGTGCACATAGATGCCGAGTTCGAGTGCACCAGTCGCTGCCTGCATCATTCCTTCCATGTCGGTGACACCGTCGAGCAGGGCGCCGGTTGCAAAAGAAAAGTGCAGCACCTTTGCAACGTCTTCATCGGGAAGCCCAAGCAATGAACACACCGTTTGGGCAGGTACGGGATCGCTGAAGGTTGAAACGATGTCGCCCGTGCCGCTCGCCAAAACTGGCTCCAGATACCGATCGACGATTGCCCGAACGGTTGGCTCGAGTTCTGCCACCGCACCGGGACTCATGTGCGGCTGCACAAGTTTGCGGTGACGAGTGTGATCGGGTGGATCAGCAGTTGAGAACACCTGGATGGGATCTCGGTAATTCGAGATACGAAAGGCCACGGGACAGCCGTTGCCGTCGTTGTGCAAAAGACTGACGATGTTGGACGAGAAATCCTCGTAGCGACCAACGGCCTCTTTGATCAGCGCAGGATCCGAAATCAGGAACGTGTCCTGACCTGGGATCTGCCACACCGGCGCCTCGCGTCGAAGCGCGTCATAAAACGCGTAGGGGTTATCGAGAACATCCTCTCGAAGGAGAATGTGAGGATCAGTGAGGTCGAAGTCGAGCGACATCAGGAGGCGTCTCCGCTCCAGCGAGCAAGCTCGGTGCGCAGCCAACCGTTTTCCCAGAAGCTCACGTCGCCACCATTGTCGAGCAAGTACTGGTGTGCATTCGCCATTAGCGAGCGAACACGAGCGTTGTCTGATTCACGTTGCGCGATTGCTTCACCGAGCTTGATCGCAAGTGGAGCATTGCCTCGAGCAAGTGCCGCTTCGGCTCGATCGAGCGCAGCATCGATACCGGCAAGATCAAGCAACTCGGCAAGCGCTGCTGGGGCGCTGTCGGGATAAAACTCGGTGGTTGATTCAAGTTTGAACCAACCGACGTATTCCTCCCAGAACGTACGAACGGCCCACGAGACTTTGCCGTACCCCTGACCGACACGAAGTTCGGGCGGAAGTTGGATCTTGTCCATAAGAGTCCACACGTCGACGCCTGCGTTAAAGCCCTTGAGCGCCTCCTCATGCACGTAAACCACCGCATCGTGAAGACGCTCAAGTGACGCTTCGATCAAGTCTGCGCCGACGATTGGCTCGTAACGACCAGTCACAAGCATTTCTGGTCGGAGTTCGCGCACGAAACGATTCGTTGCCAGTTGTGGTTCAACGAATCGGTACTTGTCGCCACGAATCGTGTTGACGTTCGGGAAGTGCGGGAACAGCGGACCAAAAAGGTTGCTGACAAGGGCGATCTTGTGATCGGGAAGCCAAACGATCAAGCAATCGGTCGTTTCACCAACTGCTGCGAACAGGTCGACACGAAGACCATCGATCGTGAGCGAGAGTCGATCTTCAAACAGGATGTCCGGCATTGGCTCTGACTGCGCCATCGAAACGCCAGGGTTTTCTTTGTAGATGCGCTGCGCGTCGGTGCCGAGCATGTCGAACCAAATGCCCGCAGTGCGCATGCGCAAACCCTGGATGCGCTTGTCGTCACGCTGGTGTGCTGGGTTGTTGGCCTGTGCGACGTACTTGGTGTTCGGCTCTTTAAACAGATCGACACCACCGACGTGATCAACGTGACCTTGGGTCGTGAAGATGTA
>CAIKHC010000044.1 GCA_903827085.1 uncultured Candidatus Nemicrothrix sp.
ACCAACTTTGCCGATATCCGAGACTTCATGTCTGCGGTTGTCCCGATCCATAACGGCCTCCTTCTGGTCGGGCTCGTGCTCGTGCTCGTTGGCTTGGCGTTCAAGATTTCGGCAGTTCCGTTCCACGCGTGGAGCCCCGACGTCTACGACGGTGCCCCCACTCCGGCAACCGCATGGATGGCATCTGGCGTCAAGGCTGCAGCAGTTGCTGGTCTGGTTCGCGTGTTCATGTTGACCTTCCCGAACTACGCCTCGACGTGGAAGCCCATCATGTACGTGTTGGCAATCCTTTCGATGGTCGTTGGAGCGGCGCTCGCAATCGTTCAGAGCAACGTCAAGCGCATGCTGGCCTACTCCTCAATTAGCCATGCGGGTTTCATTCTCATGGCCATCCAAGCCAACAGCGCGAACGGCACCACTGCTGCTGCCTTTTATGTGGCGGTCTACACCTTCATGGTTGCGGGCTCATTTGGTGTGGTCGCGATCGTGGGACGTAAGGGCGATGGAAACCACCAGCTTTCCGACTACAACGGTCTGGCTCGCTCGAACCCATGGCTGGCCGGTTCCTTTATCGTCATGCTCCTGGCTCAGGCGGGTGTTCCGTTCACCGCCGGCTTCTTCGCCAAGTTCCTCTCGATCACCGCTGCGGCCGACGCCCACGCCGTCCCATTGGCGATCATCGCGATGGTTTCCGCTGTCATCTCGGCCTTCCTGTATCTCCGGATCATCGTCTCCATGTTCATGTCCGGAGGCGACGACGGAACCGAAGATGTCATCGATCGGTCAAAGCGGCTCCACGTGCCTTTTGCCGCCGGTCTCGCCATCGGAATCTGTGTTGTCGTCACGATCGGCTACGGCCTTTTCCCAGATCACCTGCTTGATCCCGCCCGCGACGCCACTCCGGCAGCGGTGCACTCTGCACCTCCCATCGACTCACTCAACCTCGGCGCGGCCGGATCCACCTCTGGGTCCACCACCGCTGGTCGTTGATCGCCAAAGATTGAACCGCTCTATGCCACGAGGATTTCATGCCGTGTTCGGCCCTTCTGTAGTGTCCGGGAACGATGATTGAGTACTCCGATTTCGTCAGGCAGTACCTCACCGTTGCAATTTTCGCGGGCGTTGGTATTGGCCTCGGAGCCGGTCTTCTCGGCATCGGCAAGATCTTCCGACCAACGCGCCCTCAAGAGCAGAAGTATCTGGTCTACGAATCCGGTGTTGATCCGGTTGGTAGCGGCTGGTCACAGAGCCAAATCCGCTATTACATCTATGCCCTTCTCTTCGTCATGTTCGACGTCGAAGCGGTCTTCATGTTCCCGTGGGCGACGCGACTCGAGACCTACGGCGTCTTCGGTCTGGTCGAGATGTTGATTTTCGTTGTCATCCTGGCCCTTGGCCTCCTGTATGCCTGGCGCAAGAAGGTGCTTCAATGGGCTTAGTTGAAAGCGGCAAGCTGCCTAAGCCGCTCGCCAAACTCCTCAATATTTCTCGGAAGTACTCCATCTGGGCCTACCAATGGGGTCTTGCGTGTTGCGCTATCGAGATGGGTGCTGCGTTCGCGTCGCCGCGTTATGACGTGATGCGTCTCGGCGTCATCCCGTTCCCGGCCAGTCCTCGTCAGGCCGACCTCGTGGTCATCGCCGGCACCGTTACCGACAAACTCGCACCGGCCGTCGTTCGTCTTTACGAGCAGATGCCCGACCCCAAGTACGTCATCTCTATGGGATCCTGCGCCAACTGCGGGGGCCCCTACTGGGACAGTTACTCGGTCACCAAGGGTGTCGATCAGCTGATTCCAGTCGACGTTTACGTACCTGGTTGCCCGCCACGTCCCGAAGCTCTCCTTGAAGGCATCATCCTTCTGCAGGAACGCATCGCGCATGAGGACATGGCCGAGCGTTGGAAGGGTGAGCCAATTGTCGTCAGCTGACACTGAAACGTCCGAAGCGGCAGCGCCCCAAATCGACGAGGCGCGAGAGGCCGTTCTGGCCGACGTCACCGCGCGCCTTGGCGAGGGTGTCGTCGGTTCGCATATTCGTCCCGGAGACGACCTCTGGATTCGCGTCGATCGCGCCAACTGGGTCGCAGCTGCGGAAGCGGCGAAGGCCATGGGCTATCGCTTTTTCGACTTTCTCTCGGCGATTGACTGGCTTCCGTCGCCATTCGGTCGCGACATGGATTCTCAAGAAGACCGCATTGTTTCCGGTGCACCTGCAAAGGAACCAGAACCAATGGTGCAGGGCTATGCCGGTGGCGAAACCCGATTCCAACTTCTTGCTCGTGTCTACTCAATTAGTGCCGGGATGGGGATCACGTTCAAGTGCGACCTTCCCGACGACGATCTCACTGCAGGTACGTGGTCGAACGTTTACGCCGGTGCGAACTGGCACGAACGTGAAGCTCGCGAAATGTTTGGCTTCGCTTTCGACGGACATCCGAACATGATCAACCTGTATCTGCCTGCAGATTTTGTGGGGCATCCCCTTCGTAAGGATTTCCCGTTGTTGGCTCGCCGGGTTCGCCCGTGGCCCGGCATCGTCGATGTCGAACCAATGCCTGGTGTTGCCGACGAGGAAGGAGAGGGCGAATGACCGCCGTTAGCGATCCGCAATCAGTTGCCGCCCTCGCCGCCGAGGCCGTCGACAATCGCGTCAACCTCGATTTCGAAACCGAGGGCATGACCCTCAACATGGGCCCGCAGCATCCGGCCACACACGGCACGCTGCGCATCATCGCTCGTCTCGATGGCGAACAGGTCATCTCTGCTGAACCGATGTGCGGCTACATGCATCGTGGCTACGAAAAGCTCACCGAGGTTCGTACCTACCCGCAGATCAATGCACTCATTAACCGCATTGACTGGCTCGGAAGTTTTGCTAACGAGGTTCCGTTCATCCTCGCCGCCGAAAAGCTCATGGGTGTTGAAGCACCGCCTCGTGCTCAGTGGATCCGCACCATTCTTTTCGAAATGTCACGAGTCGCGAACATCTCGCTCTTCCTTGGCGACTTTGGTTTGCAACTTGGCGGCATGACTGCTGGTTTCTACGCGTTCCGCGATCGCGAGTGGGTGCTCAATCAGATCGAGTCGGCCACCGGTGGTCGTTTCCATCCGAACTTCGATCGCATCGGTGGCCTTAAGGACGATCTCCCCAAGGGTTGGATCGAGTCCTCGCACACAGCGATGGACA
>CAIKHC010000045.1 GCA_903827085.1 uncultured Candidatus Nemicrothrix sp.
CCCGAACAATGCACGATGCAACATGATCGGACGCTTGCGCGAACCGTCATGGGAGACGTACTCAAGATCGAAACGCTCGGGAAGATTGAAATCGCACTGGATCGTGCTGAGCTGCCAGGTGCGGCCGATTGCATCTTTGATGTCGATGTCGATCTTGGGACCGTAGAACGCGGCGTCGCCCTCTTTGACCGAATACTCCAAGCCGTACTTCTCGAGTGCGTTCTTCAACGCCCCGGTGGCCTTCTCCCAAATTTCGTCGCTTCCAACGTGCTTGTCGGGATCCTTCGTACTGAGGTTGGCGGTGAATTCGGTGAAGCCGAAAGCACGAAGAACGCTCATCACGAAATCGAGCAATGAAGCGATTTCGTCTTGGAGTTCTTCTTCGGTGCAATAGATGTGACTGTCGTCTTGCGTGAACCCACGAATTCGCATGAGGCCGTGGAGCGTTCCGGCTCGTTCGTAGCGATACACCGTGCCCAGTTCAAACAGGCGGAGCGGAAGTTCGCGATAGCTGCGCTGACGACTGCGGAAGATCAAGCAGTGCATCGGGCAGTTCATGGGCTTCGGGTAATAGGACCCGTTGTCCATTTCCATTGGCGGGTACATGCCGTCTTTATAGAAATCCAGATGGCCTGAGGTCTCAAACAAATTCGCGTTCGCGAGGTGCGGCGTAACAACGAACTGATAGTCGCCCTTCTCGTGACGATCGCGGCTGTAATCCTCCATCAACTTCCGGACGAGTGCACCCTTCGGATGCCACACCGCGAGTCCGCCACCCAACTCCGACGGGAAACTCAGAAGATCGAGTTCAGTCGCAAGTTTTCGGTGATCGCGTTCGGCGGCTTCTTCGAGACGCTTGAGATAAGCCTCGAGATCTTTCTTCGATGCCCATGCGGTTCCGTAGATCCGCTGCAGCATCGGATTGCGTTCGTCACCGCGCCAGTAGGCGCCGGCAACGCGCATGAGTTTGAAGTGGCCGAGACGGCCAGTATCGGGGACGTGAGGTCCGCGACAGAGATCAATGAAACGGGGTGGGTTCTCGTACGTTCGCACAAGACCTGATTCGGTTGCCGAAGTGGGGTCCTCGGCGGCGCCACGAATGATTTCGCACTTGTACTTGTGCCCACTAAAGAGTTCGAGGGCGGCGTCTTCAGGGATTTCGTCGCGGATGAACGGTTGCTTTTCGGCGATGATCTCGCGCATGCGCGTATCGAGACGCTCGAGGTCGTCGGGCGTGAACGTTCCGCCGTCAGCAAGTTCGAAGTCGTAATAGAAGCCATTCTCGATGGGCGGGCCAATCGCAAACGTGGCCCCCGGGAACAGGTCGAGGACCGCCTGCGCCAGCACGTGGGCGGTCGAGTGACGGATAGTGAACAGGCCACGCTCGTCGGTCTCGGTGATGATCGAAACCGCGTCGCCGGCCTCGAGCGGCCACACGAGATCTCGCTCGGTTCCGTTGACTGCACCGATAACGGCCGCCTTCGCGAGGCGTGAACCAATGGACGAGGCGAGCCCAGCGACAGTTGTACCGGCGGGAACAGAGCGCTCGGAACCGTCAGGAAGGGTGATCGTGATCTCGTCAGACATAACGGCGAGCGTACCCGTTGTGCTCTGGCACCCCGGAAGTGGTTACGAGATCAGCGCTGAGGCTCGCCAACGAGGAAGACGCCGAGGAGTTTCGCGGCTGATGCCACGCCCTCGCCTCGTTCTACTGCTCGGTCAATTACTTCGACTGCACCCGGCGTATCGAGATCGTCATCGAGTCGGGCCCGGACCTCGTCGAGCGCTACCTGACTATCGACAGCACCCGGGGCAGTTGTGGCCGCCAACCAGAGTTCAAGACGAGCTGCTGCGATCGGCATGATTTCGTCATGCCATTCCCATGAGTCGCGGTAATGGTGCGCAACGATCCCCAAACGAATCGCACGAACGTCCCAGGTCTTGCGTAATTCGCTGATGAAAACCAGATTGCCGAGCGACTTCGACATCTTTTCGCCGTCCATGCGAACCATTGCCTGGTGCATCCAGTGACGCACGAATGGCTGTCCGGTGGCGGCTTCGCTCTGAGCTGCTTCACATTCGTGATGCGGGAAGATGAGATCGGAGCCACCGCCATGAAGATCAATGGTGGTGTCCAGTTCGCGAAGAGCGAGCGCTGAGCACTCGATATGCCATCCCGGTCGACCCGGCCCCCACAACGATTCCCAGCTGGGTTCATCGGGCGCAGACGGTTGCCAAAGAACGAAATCGAGAGGATCGCGCTTGTTGGGATCGTCGGGGTTGCCGCCATGCTGACGAGCAAGGTCGATCATTTGTTCGCGGCTGTAATGGGACACCTGACCAAAGCGGTCAAAGGAATTCACATCGAAATAGACAGAGCCGCCGCTTTCATAGGCATGGCCCTGATCAAGCACCATGCCGATGAAACCGCGAATGTCAGCGATCGCTGAAGTCGCACGTGGTTCACTCCAACATTCGACGACATTAAGCGCTTCCATATCTGCGTCGAAGCGAGCGGTTTCGGCTGCGGCCAGATCGAGATAATGAACGCCCAGTTCACGGGCTTTGCGGAGTAAATCATCATCGACATCGGTGACGTTACGAACACATCGAGTTTCATGACCTAGATCACGCAAGCGCCGCTGCAACACGTCGTAGGTGACGTAGGTGGCAGCGTGACCAAGATGTGTGGCGTCGTACGGCGTGATGCCGCAGGTGTACATGAGAACAACAGGGCCCGGCTCAAACGCAACGACCTCACCACGAGCGGTGTCGTAAAGGCGCATCGGGCCCGCCGGGTTTGCCATAGTCATCGAAGCTTTTCGGGATCGATTCCGGTGAACTTCACCGCAACGCGAGTCTTGTACTTGAGATTCAGTTCAAGCAGTACTGCGGTGAACGCTTCGATCGGCGCGGCTTGGGTGAGGTCACCGGCATCGAGAGCGCGCATATTTGGCATCTCGTTAATGAGATCCATTGACACGCGCTTTGCCACCGGGTGATCGGAGCAGACCAGCACGTCGCTCTCAATCGGATGATCGAGATCGGCAAGTTCTTTCGCCGGGACGTGATGAAGCGCTCCCACAACAAGTGAACGGGGAACTGCGGCCTGGACACTGGCAGCGACAGATCCGCGCGGAGGCACGAGGGGCTGGAATTCGTGGCCAACGCGAATGAGCGCGTTCGCCATGCAAATCACGATCTTGCCTTCAAGGAGATCAGAGACCGACTTTGCTGTTGTCCATGCGGCGTCCCATGGAGTCGCGATCACGATCAGTTGTGCCGATGCTGCGCCTGCATTGTCGGCCGCGGTAATTGAAAGGTTGCGATCAGGCCACTTGGCGAGAATTCCATCGAGGACCTCGGCCGCTCGTTCCTCGCTTCGTGAGCCCAGGATGACCTGATGACCGGCCGAAGCGAGTCTGATTCCGAGGGCACTTCCTGCTGGGCCCGTAGCACCCACGATTCCGATCTGCATGCGGCGAACCGTAGCGGACCATCGCTCCCTCATCGCGCTGTTCCGCCGAATTACGGGTTCGGCAACGTAACGTCTCTGCTGCAACCGCGATCGGAGGAACCATGGGACTGCTTGAAGGTAAGCGACTGTTGATGACCGGAGTACTCAATGACTCCTCGCTTGGCTTTGGCGTCGCTCGTCTGGCTCAGCGAGAAGGAGCCGAGATCGTTCTCACCGGCGTAGGCGGTGGCATGAAGCACACGCTCAAAGCCGCAAAGAAGCTCGATGTCGAACCCGAGGTCATCGAACTCGATGTCTCGGTTCCCGAGCATCTTGATGCCGCCCGGGAACACCTCACGAAGAAGTGGGGTCGCGTCGATGGTGCGCTCCATTCAATTGGCTTCGCTCCGCCGGTCTGTCTGGGCGGAACCTTCATGGATGCCACCTGGGAAGACGTCTCCGTAGCCATGAATATTTCGGCGTACTCGCTCAAGGCCCTTGCCGATGTTGTCGCTCCCCTCATGACCGAGGGCGGCTCCATTGTTGGTCTCGATTTCGATAACACCGTGTCTTGGCCCTCGTACGACTGGATGGGTGTTGCCAAGTCAGCGCTTGAATC
>CAIKHC010000046.1 GCA_903827085.1 uncultured Candidatus Nemicrothrix sp.
GGGTGGTGCCGTGGACTCCTCGCTGTCTACTGATCTTTCGCTCATCGTTAGCGACGCGCAATGGGAGGGTTTGGGTTGCGGTTACGGCCACCTGCGTTCACGTCGCGTGCGTGTTGGTGTCAATGGGAGGGGAAGAGCAAGTCGTACGGCACGATACGAGTTGTTGTTGCCATCTGTCGACGCGCGGGTCGCAACTGCAGAGTCTGAACGCGAGGACGGAACGGTTGTCGCGTTCAGTCGTTGACATGGTGGCGCTATGAACGTGCGGACACTGGTCGTGCTGTGTCCGGATTGGCCGGTGATCGCAACAGCAGCCTCGGCCGATGAAGCCGTTGCTGTTATTGCGGCAAATCGAGTCACGGCAACTTCGCCAGCAGCTCGCGCCGAAGGAGTTGAGGTTGGGCTTCGCCGTCGCGACGCGCAACGTCGGTGTCCGGCATTGCACATCGTTGATCCCGATCCTGATCGAGACGCTCGAGTGTTTGCTTCAATCGCTGGGCTTGTTGATCGCTTCACCCCACGAGTTGAACTGTCTTCTCCTGGATCGCTTGCCTTTCCAACCCTTGGGCCTTCTCGGTATTTCGGTGGAGACGAGCCATTAGCGGGGCTGGTGGCCTCGGAGATCGACGAGGCATTGGGGTCATCGGGTTGGTCCGATGCGGTTGGGGTGGGTGTCGCCGATGGCATCTTTGCTGCGACCCGAGCTGCAGAACTCGCGGTTGCTCGGCCTAGCCATGTGATCGTGATCCCTTCAGGGGAATCAGCAACATTTCTTTCGCCCTTTCCCGTGAGCGTGCTTGGTCGTCCCGAGTTGGCTGATGTTTTGTGCCGACTTGGGCTACGTCGACTCGGAGACTTTGCTGCGCTCAACGTCGATGATGTCGTTGCTCGGTTTGGTGTTGAAGGCCGATTTCTTCACCGACTGGCTCGGGGGATTGATGATCGGCCGTCCTCGGTTGGGCCTCCGCCGCGATCATTCGATGTCGAGTCGGTCATCGATCCGCCTGCTGAACGTGTCGATATTGCCGCGTTTGCCGCGCGCTCGGTTGCCGATGATCTGCACGATCGGCTTTGCGCGGAAGGTTTGGCATGCACCCGTTTGCTTGTCGTCGTTGAAACCGATGCTGGCGAACGACTTGAACGCGTATGGCGTCACGAAGGCGCGTTGTCGTCAACAGGCATTGTCGACCGTGTTCGTTGGCAACTTGATGGATGGCTGAACGGTCCGAGCGCGCAACGGCCAAGTGGCGGTGTTTCAAGGTTGCTACTCGTTCCTGACGAAGTGATGCCCGCCCGGGGACGACAACATGGGTTCTGGGGTGGTGAGACCGAGGCCGATGAACGCGCTGGTCGGGCGTTGGCGCGCGTGCAGGGGATGTTGGGAGTTGCTGCAGTCACTGTCCCTGAACGGCGTGGTGGCCGAGGCCCAGCCGATGTCGTAGTGCGCGCGCCGTTTGTTGGTGTTGATGGTGACGATGGTCAAGGACGCGGAGTTGCGCTTGATGCTCCGTGGCCGGGCCGAGTCCCTTCACCGTTACCAACCTTGCTTCCGACTGAACCACTGCCAGTTCAAGTGCTTGATGCGCGGGGTGCTGCGGTGTGGGTGAGTGGGAGGGGAACGCTGAGCGCTGAACCCTCAATGGTGAGATTCGATAACGTGGCACGAGGTGGGGTCTCGATCCTGGGGTGGGCAGGACCATGGCCATGTGATGAGCGGTGGTGGGATCAACTCACACATCGTCGCCGTGCCCGCTTGCAGCTGGCGCTGGTCGATGGCCGGGCGTTGCTCGTGCAGATTGAACAGGGGAGTTGGTCGGTCGAAGCGATCTATGACTGAACTGCACCCCCTAGCGATCGCACAGAAGGCGGTGGAAACCACCGATACGGCATTGCTGCGGCGTAGTTTCAGACCCGAGGTGCCACAGGTAGAGCGTTGGCACGGACGAGGGCTTGCCCGAATACGCCAAATGCGGGGTGTGACGTAACGTCTGATCTGACCTCAACGGTTGCACGGATGAAGCCAGCGTGGCTGGGTTCGCCCGTTTTTACCCGTCCCGTTTCGATCAGAGTCCCTCATGTCCTCACGCCTACTTCGAGTGCTTGTCCTCTGTGTGGCACTGCTCGTTCTCGTCGCGGGTGGAGGATTCTGGATTGCGGCACGACCTGGAACGGATACGACGGCAACTGATGCGCCGCCGGTGGCGACAGCTCCGACGACGTCATCTTTGGCTGCGCCGGAAAACTTCAAAGGCGGCGGATTTTCTCCGACCCCTTCCGTACCTGTTGAACGTATCGATCCAAAAGTGACTGCCGATATTGCGGTTACAGGAACCAC
>CAIKHC010000047.1 GCA_903827085.1 uncultured Candidatus Nemicrothrix sp.
CGTCTGCGATCGCCGGGACGAGCTGAATCGCTGATGCGCCCGTGCCCACGACACCGACCCGCTTGCCCTCCAGAGAAATCTCGTTTCGCCACTTGGCGGAATGGAACACCTCGCCAGCGAACTCCGAGAGTCCGGGGAAATCGGGAGTGGCGGGCTGGCTCAAGGGACCAGTTGCTGAAATAACAGCTGATGCAAGAACAGTGTCACCGGCGCGAGAAGTAATCGACCAACATGTTCGCTCCTGAATCCAACGCACCTCTTGCACATCAAAGTCGAAGCGAATGCGCGAGCGAAGGTTGTAGCGGTCGGTAACTCGTTCGAGGTAGTCCTCGATCTCTGGTTGAGCCGGATAACTACGGCTCCACTCAGAATTCTGCGCAAAAGAGAACGAGTAGAGATGGCTTGGAATGTCGCATGCACATCCGGGATAGATGTTGTCTCGCCAAGTGCCGCCAACTGCCTTCGCTCGTTCGAGGATCACAAAGGAGTCAATCCCTTGTTCGATGGCCATCACTCCAGCCCCAAGTCCGCCGAAGCCACTGCCGATGATCGCTAGCTCGACCACTCCACTCTCCACGATCAACTCTTTCTACTCATTGCAGCAGCCAGATCACGCCCTGAACTGCACGCCAACCGAGGTAGGAGCCGGCTGCCACGACCAAAATCCAGAAATGCCACGGGACCTTCTGAATTGTCGGTGGCTCACCGATCATTCGACCACACGCCGGGCACGTCCCATCGGGCGGCAATGAATTCGGGTTCCAAAACTTGGAACATTCCTCGCACCACGGCATTGGGTCAGTCCCGCTTCCGCACTCGCATCTTGATTGGGGTTGCGCCCATATCGAACGCTTCACGAAGGGAGCGCTCGAGGTAACGGAGATAGGAAGGTGGGATCTCTTTGTTCGCGAACAGCGTGAACGTCGGCGGATCCGTCGCTCCCTGCGTCGCGTACAGAACCCTCGCACCGTGCGGACCCGGTTGAGCGGCTTGTGCAGCGCGCAGAACCTGATTGACCTTTCGAGTTGGAACTCGACGGTGGTAGTCCTCAATCGTTCCTGCGAGTGCAGGGAGCAGTCGGTGCACCCCTTTGCCTGAGAGCGCACTGATCTTCAGGACTGGTGACTCCCCAATGAAGTGCAGACGTTGACTGATTTGGTAACCGACATCATCACGGGCTTCAGCATCGAGCAGCTCCCACTTATTGAGCAGCACAACGACGGGGCAGCCGGCGGCATCGATCCGCTCTGCCAACCGTTGATCCTGCGCCGTCACGCCTACCGTCGCATCGATAACGAGCATCGCGACGTCGGACCGATCGATCGCCTGAAGAGCACGTACCAATGAGTAGTACTCGGTGGATTCATCGACCTTGCTTCGACGGCGCATACCAGCGGTGTCGACAAATCGGATCGGGCCGTCCTCGGTCTCGACAACGGTATCTACTGCGTCTCTCGTAGTACCCGGCATGTCGTGAACAACAGATCGTTCGTCGCCAATGAGACGATTGAAGAGTGTCGACTTGCCGACATTGGGTCGGCCAACAATCGAAACAGAGAAGATCTTGTCGGCTTCTTCTTCGTCTTCGTCGACGACTACCTCAGGCTCGGGAGGGAACTCAAGCATGAGCGATTCAAGAAGATCGCCGGTCCCCCGACCATGAAGGGCGCTTACGGGGAACGGATTGCCAACTCCTAGTCCGAGCAGATCCCAGATTGCCGATTCTCGATTGGTGTCGTCCACCTTGTTGGCGACCAGAAGAACAGGGCGTCCATTCCGACGAAGGATCTGAGCAACGCGGCTGTCTTCTTCGGTGATGCCGACCGTGACATCGACAACAAAAAGCACAACGTCGGCTTCGAGGATTGCCTTCTCGCTCTGCTTTGACACTTTCTCGTCAAGTGAGTCGCCACCTGGCATCCATCCACCGGTGTCGACGAGTCGAAACTCGCGGGCCTGCCACTCCGCTACAACTTCTTTTCGATCTCGAGTGACGCCGGGCTTCTCTTCAACAATCGCTTCTCGGCGACCGACGATTCGATTGAAGAGTGTCGACTTACCGACATTGGGTCGACCCACCACCGCAACAAGCGGAAGATCAGTTGGTTGGGTGCTCATTTCGACTCCAGTGCCCGACGGAGAGCAATGCCATCTGTCGGGAGGATCTCGACCTGTCGGGGCAGATCGTCAGGAGTGAGACCATCGAGGAAACGTCCCTGCGACAGACACACATCGGGCAAGAGGTAGCGATGACCTTCGGGCTCAGTCGAGAGCACACGAATCAGGTCGGCTCCGGTGAGGAGACCAGCGACACCAGTGTTGCCGCCAAAGAAAAGATTCTCCACACTGAGGACACGTATGTCATCGCGGTCGAGTGTTTCGACCAATGGGCCGAGGATCTGAGCTCCGTAGCCGCCAGTAATGATGGCTACCGGTGCATTGGGGCGAGGTCGAATCGAGATCTCTCCCCCACCACGGGGAGCCCGATAACCCTCGGGTGGCGCTCCATCGACCCACGCAAAGAATCCCGTAGCGACACCTGTTGGGGTCGCGGTCTCACCCATGAACTCACGCTCGAACGTGCGAGCCATTCCAATGCCGTCTTCGTGCATCGGAAACTCTTCGTAAACGCTGTGATCGGGAAATGGTCGATTCGCCAGCAGGTAGTACTCGTCAGCGGCGTGGACGATGCGCCGTCCGAGAGTTGCGAGATAAATGTCCTGCCAGTCATGAACGGCGTCGATCACGTCGCTCGCTTCGGCTTGGGTATGCGGACGCATTGTCGGCTCGGTATTGAAATCGCTCACACCAAGAGGAACAACGCTCAAGGTTGCCAATTCCGAATACGAATCGAGCACGGTTGCCAGCGTCTCGTCGAGAAACGCACCGTCGTTCCTGCCAGGACATACAACGACCTGACCATGGACCTCGATCCCGTGGTCAAGTAGCGCACGAAGCCAACGCAGGCTCGACGCTCCTCGACGGTTCCGGAGCATTGAAGAACGCAGCTCGGGGTCGGTCGCATGGATGGAAACATGCAGCGGCGAAATCCGCTCCGTGACAACTCGTTCGAGGTCCAGTTCGGTGAACCGAGTGAGCGTCGTGAAATTCCCGTAGAGAAACGAAAGTCGATAATCGTCGTCTTTGAGATAGAGGGATTCACGCAGGTTGGGCGGC
>CAIKHC010000048.1 GCA_903827085.1 uncultured Candidatus Nemicrothrix sp.
ACCGACGCGGTGCATCCTTCGAACAACACTGAGAATTCAACAATCGCAAATCGCGGTGCACATGTCACAACGAAGAACCCCGATTGGCGTAACCAATTGGGATACGACTCAAGTCTTTTCTCCGCCGATGGATTTCTTCCCAACGGGGCAACGAATGCAATGTTCCGTGCGAAAACCAGCGGGGACACGTACGCACCGCAGGCCATCACCTTTGCTACCGAGCTTTTTTCTCCCCAGGTCGACCTGACAAAGACCCAAAGCTTTCCGGTCTCAACAAATGCTGAACCTGGGGCAACTATTCGTTACACAATCACCGCCACGAACAACGGGTCTGGACCAGCAACAAATGTGGAACTGGTTGATCCGTTGCCAGGCGGAACAACCAGTAGCGGATCACCGACGGTGACGAGTGGAGTCGGGAACGCGACGTTTGTAAGTAACTCGGTCACAGCACGACTTGGGTCGGGTGCCACGCCAACAAGCGGCGGCACGCTCGGGGCTGGCCAGTCTGCCTCAGTGGAATTTGATGTTGTTATTGATGGCGATGCTGGGCTGGGCAGCGCAATTTCGAATACCGCTCAGTTGCGGTTTGTTTCGCCTGATCTTGGGCTTCCGATCTCAAAGGTCGCCACTCGTGTCGCGACCGTTACCTATCCCGACCCCGCGGTTGTAAAGACCATTGATTCAACGACTCCCATTTCAGGTGGCACTCGCTATCGCTTCAAAGTGCTGGTCTCAAACGCGGGCACCCTCCCGGCATCGTCACAACTGATTTCCGTGAGCGATGTGTTGGGGTCCGCGGCGACCAACATCACATCGTCGGGTTCTGGGTGGTCGTGTTCCCCCGGCGGTGCACAAACGCTGAACTGTCAGAACTCGTTTACTGGGCTTCTCCCCGGAACTTCGTTGGACCCGCTTTTTGTTGAAGCTGATTTCGCGGCAGGACAACCAGTGACAAACACCGCGACAGTTTCCGGTGGAGGTCAACCCACCGACCCAAATAGTCCTGCGCTACTAAACGATGTTTCAAGCGTGTCGGCGGGAATTTCTCCAGTCGCGAATCTTCGCCTCGCAAAGTCAGCGCTTACTGGAACAGTGAGTGTGGGCGCTCTCGCTGGGTACCGACTTGAACTGCGTAACTCTGGTCCGGCAGCGGCAGGAAATTCCGTTCTCGTCGATACCGTTCCTGCCTATCTCGATGTCGAAACAGTGACGACCCCTCAAGGCTCGTGCACAACAACGGGCGGTAGCGGAACTCCAACGACAGTTTCGTGTGCGCTTGGCACCGTCCCAGTCGGAACCACTGTCACAGTGGTCATTCGTGCTCGTGTGCAAGTGGAACTTGCGGGTACGACGGTGATCAACACCGCAACAGCGGGCTCGGACGTCACCCCGACGCCTGTTACTGATACCGCTCCGCTCACAATCCGACCGGCAACCGATCTCTCGATCGTAAAGACCACATCCGTTGAGGTCGCTCAGCAGGGCGACGCAGTGTCGTGGACGGTCACTGCTTCCAATGACGGAGGAGCGTCTGCAACAAACCTGCAGATTGTTGATCGACTTCCGGTCGCGGTTGACGCAGCATCAGTCGTCGCCACCCCCAGTAGCGGTGGATCGTGTACTCGAACAAACAGCACTGTGAGTTGCGTGTGGAGCGGCGCAACGGCAGCGAGTGCGACTCGAAGCGTGACAATCACTGCTTCTCTCGCTTCAGTGGTATCCGCTGCTGATCGACTCGCAATCAACAACGCCAGAGTTTTTGCCGTGACCGATGATTTCGATCCCTCAAACAACACTGCGTTTGCAACGACTCGAATCACGCCGTTTGCCGATTTGGAAGTTGCAGCAAATGGGCCTGGGATTGTTGCGCCCGGTGAAACTGCGACACTCTCATTTACTGCGCTCAACAACGGTCCCACCGACGCTGTCGCAGCAACGATGGTTGTCACGATTCCAACCGGGCTTTCGGTGGAGGCAGTTCCTAGCGGATGCACCGCATCGGGCGTCACGGTTTCCTGTGCATTGGGCGATCTCGCAAACGGCGCATCAGCAACGATCGACATAGAGGTGCGCTCGGCGCGTACGCCGGTTCCGGCGTCACGAGACACCGAAGTCGTCGTGGCCTCAAACACTGCTGATCCGATCCCAGAAAACGACGTTGACCTCACTCCGCTGGCAACGACCGCTGCTCCGACAATCGATTCGGTGACACCTGGATCGGGCCCGGAGTCAGGCGGCACTGAGGTAACGGTTGACGGCACAAACCTCACAACGGAAACCACCGTCGAAATCGGCGGCGTGCCATGTGAGCCGGTCATATTTGTCACCACATCGCAGCTGGTATGCACCACAGGGCCTCAAGATCCCGGGGTGTTTGATGTGGTTGTGACAACTGCCGATGGTCAGACCGCAACTCTCGTCGGAGGTTTCACCTACGGCGAGACTCCTGACGTGAAACCGTCGTTTACGGGTTGAGCGTCGCCCCTTGGTCGAACGCTCTCAAGGACGAAGAATTGCGCCTGGCAATGCACCAGTGTGCACGCCATCAATGAAGAGTGGCTCGCCGTTCACAATCACTGCGTCGTAACCACGAGCGCCGAACACGAGTCGGCCAGCGCCAGTGGGGAAGTCACGGAGCAACTCAATAGGTTCGATTCCGAGCTCATCAGTCGTGAACACCACGATGTCGGCTGCCTTACCAACTTCGAGAACACCTCGGTCGGTTAGACCATGAAGGCGTGCTGGCTCAGAGGTGAGTCGAGCAACTGCTTGTTCCAACGTCATCATGTCGGGAACAGTTTCGGTCAGGGTGCGAGTGGTGTAGTCGGCGCCGCAGAATGTGAGCAGATGTGCGCCACCATCACTTGAGCCGGCCAAGGTGAGGGGATGGGTGACGATCTCTTTGGTAGCAGCTGCTAACGCCGGATCGGTCTTTCGGCGCCAAACAAAGACAGTTTCAAGTGCATCGGCGAGAGCAAGGTCGATCATCGCGTCAACACCATCGATGTCAGATTCTGATGCGAGTTCCGCGATGGTCCTACCAACTGCGGCGTTCAGTTGCGGCTTGCTTACCGAAGCAACGCTGACATCTTGCCAACCGAAAACGAAGGACCGACCAGTGGTATCTGCGAATTCAGTTCGCATCGCAGCACGGTTTGATTCAAGCCCGAGCTCGACAGCTCGTTCGGCCATAGGGAGGGTGAGAATTCGTCGGAAGGTAGGCATTTCATCGAGTACGAACGTTGAGTCCAATGAGAAGTGAATGCCCTTCACGTTGATCATGTACATCGGATGAATATGGTGACCAGCAGCCGCCGCTTCTTCGCAGAACCGAAGCGCATTGCGATGCCCTTCGGGATTACCCGGGAACAGTGTGAGCGGATTGATGTTGATGAGTTTGAAACCTGAGGCCTCACTCATAGCGAGCAGTAATTCTTGGTCAGCCTCGTCGAAATCGGCCGAACCTGAGCGTGGAAGAAATTCAATGACGGCGTGTTCAAATTCGGAAAGCACTGCGCACAACGCGATGAGTTCGGCTGGCTCAGCCAAGTTGGAGGGAACGGGCTTGCCGTCATGATCGGAGTGGATGTCGAGCTGTGAACTCGAGAAACCGATCGCGCCTTGTGTCATCGCGACGCGAACAAGTTGGGCCATCTGATTGATCTCATCGGGAGTCGCTGCCCGTTCAGATGCAGCCGCACCCATGACAAGTCGGCGAATCGCGCAGTGGCCGACGTAGCCAACGAGATTGATTCCGATACGGCCTTCCAGACCGTTGAGGAAATCGCCGTAGTCGCCACCGCGAAAGTCAACGCCCTCAAGAAGTGCAGCAACTTCCATACCTTCGACACGAGAAAGCATCTTGATGAGCCAGGCCACGCTCTCGGGGTCAGCCGGAGCGATACTGAAACCGCAGTTGCCCATCATGGCGGTGGTAACGCCGTGCCATGACGAAGGCGACATTGTGGGTTCGAAGTGGGCCTGCGCGTCGTAGTGCGTATGAATGTCAATGAACCCAGGAGCAACAACAGCGCCACTCGCGTCGATTTCCTTTGGCGCCGTTGCGGTGCTTGCGCCAATAAAGGTGATCTTTCCGTCAGTTACTTCTACGTCGGCTGGGAAGGCAGGAGTGCCGGTTCCGTCAATGACGCTTCCGCCACGGATGATGAGGTCAGGTGAATTCACGATGCTGTTCCAATTCGATTCGAAGGGGTGAACATGACAGGAAGATGGGCGGGGGATCGTTGCCCCAGACCCGTGATGTGAACCGGTTCGATGCCGTCGGCAAATCGAAGGTCGGCGAGGCGAGTCAGCACCTGCTCCATAGCGACGCGCAGTTCCATTCGGGCGAAGTGAATGCCGAGACAAACGTGCGCTCCGCTACCAAAGGCAAGGTGGCCTTGTGGCTCGCGGTAGATGTCAAACACGTCGGGGCTTTCCCAACGTTGCGGATCTCGGTTGGCGATTCCGACAACAAGATTCACAAGCGTTCCGGCGGGAACGGCAACACCTTCAATTTCCGCGTCGGCGACAGTTGTGCGACCAAACGACATGAGCGGCGGCTGCCAACGCAATCCCTCTTCGATGGCTTGTTCAATCAGAGAGTGGTCTTCACGCAAGGCCTCTAACTGTTCCGGATGAGACAACAGTCCGAAGAGAAGATTGCAAAGCGTGCGATACGTGGTCTGTGCGGCTGCAGGAAGTAACAGGCGAAGGAAGGCAATGACCTCATCGTCGTTGAGCGCTTGGCGGCCGGCGCCATCACGGAACTCGGCCTGGACAAGATGGGTCACAAGATCAGAACGTGGGTTGGCGCGTCGATCAGTAACGGCAGCTGCGAGGTACTCGCCGAACTCGGCTGATGCCTCTTCGCGCTCCTCGGCCGAGATACTGACGTTCGTGAGGATTGCTGCCCACCGATAGAACGAGGAGACATCTTCCTGCGGAAGACCGCACGCAGCCGCAATCACCTTGAGTGGATAGTGAAGAGCGAAGTCATCGACTAAGTCAGCAGTTCCCGATTCGATGAATGTGTCGATTGTTGTATCGACGATCGCTCGAACGAACTCTTCTTCCCATCGATGCATTTCCCGTTTGGTGAGTGCACCTTGAATGAGTTGACGATGACGCCCATGCTCGGGTGGGTCCATCTCAATGATCGTGCGACCGATCATCTTTCCGAGGCTGGCTTCGTACCAACACGACGAAAAGTGCTCTTGGTCTTTGAACCCGGCCTCGACACCGTTGAAGGACAGCACCGAGATCTGCTCGGCATCGGGGAAGAGGATGTCCTCGGCACCGACCATGTCGAAGAAGGTTGAGAAGGTCCCCGGGTGCACCGGGCACTGAGCCGCTCGTTCTGCAAGCTTCGGGTAGGGATCGCGCACCACGTTGTGGCCGAAGAAGTCATCCTTCTTGGCCAGCATTTCGTCGCTACTCATATGTGCCCCCGTCGCTTGAGGGCTGACGGTAGCCGAGTGTTTCTCTGCACGTTGCGGAGATCTAAGGGCCTTCGCTACTGCGAAGAAAAGGTGCAGACGATCGACCTTTCCGATACGGTCCGTATCGTAATGGGGGATGTGAAGAACGATCAGTCGTCAGCAGGGCGACCAAGAGATCCGCGGCTTGATGCCGCGATCGTTGACGCGACCGTCGAGCTCCTCACCGAGCGGGGATACAACGAGTTGAGCCTCGCCGCTATTGCTGAACGCGCAGAAACAACAACTGCTGCGATCTATCGCCGTTACGGATCGAAATCCGAACTCGTCGCGAAGGCAGTATTCCGAACTGATGGTGACGACGTTGTCGCCGACACCGGTGACGTCGCTGCAGATCTTGCAACCATGATCGGTTGGTCGGTGGAGAAGTTGCAGCATCCGGTCGCGATTGGCGCAATTATCGGTCTTCTCGGTGAATCAAAATCCGAACGAAAAAAGAGCGTTGCGCAATCAAGTGCGGCCTCACGATTGACTGCTGAACGTCTGGAACGAGCGAAGGCAACTGGTGACTTGCGCGCTGACGTCGATACCTCGGTTCTTGCGTCGTTGATCGACGGGCCGGTGCTGCACGCAGTACT
>CAIKHC010000049.1 GCA_903827085.1 uncultured Candidatus Nemicrothrix sp.
CCCGCACCAGCACCTGCGCCCGCACCAGCACCTGCGCCCGCACCAGCACCTGCGCCCGCCCCTGTTGCTGCGCCAGCTGCGGCCACCGCCGGTCAGGTGTTGTCGCCGATTGTCCGTCGCCTCATCGCCGATTACGGCCTTGATGCTTCTCGTATTGCCGGCACTGGCCCCGATGGTCGTATCACTCGCTCCGATGTTGAAGCCGCAATCCGCTCAGGCGTTGCGTCCTCGTCGACCCGCAGCGCTGCGGCAGCAACTCCTGCACCCGCGGCCGCTGCCACAGGTGGTCAGCGTCGTGGAACGCCTGCCCCGCGTTCAGGTACCGGCGACACCGTCGAACCGCTGAACAACATCCGTCGTCGCACGGGCGAACACATGGTGATGTCAAAGCAGGTATCGCCGCACGCATACACGATCGTCGAAGTCGACTACGAAAATGTCGAACGTGTTCGTCGTTTACATCGCGACGAGTTCCGTGCTTCGGAAGGTTTCGGCCTTAACTATTTGCCATTCGTCTCTCGTGCAGTCATCGACGCGTTGCGCAACTACCCGCACATGAACGCATCGGTTGGCGATGGCGAACTCATTGTTCACAACTATGTGAACCTGGCCATTGCGGTCGATATCGATTTCACGGGCCTGCTCGCCCCGGTCATTCATGAGGCTGACGACAAGCGCCTTCGTGCAATCGCCCGCGACATCAACGATCTCGCCGCCCGCGCTCGTTCAAAGCAGTTGTCGGCCGACGACATCACGGGGGGAACGTTCACGCTTTCCAACTCGGGGTCGTTCGGAAGTCATCTCGTACTTCCGATCATTAACCAGCCGCAGGTAGCGATCATCTCGACCGATGGAGTGCATCGCAAGCCGGTCGTGGTCAACGGAACCGACGGTAGCGAATCAATTGCTATCCACTCGGTAGGCATGCTTGCAATGAGTTGGGACCATCGTGCCTTCGACGGCGCCTACGCCGCAGCGTTCCTTCGTGACGTCAAGGAAATCATTGAGACCCGCGATTGGGAAGCGGAGCTCTAATCATGACGACGGCCGGGGACGCCCCCACCGTCGGTGCTTCACCGTTGCGCGTCCGCTGGCTGGGGACCGTTCCCTACGGCGAAGCCTCTGATCTGCAGCACTCGTTGTTTGAGCACGGCAGCGACGACTGGTTGTTGCTGCTCGAACATCCGCACGTCTACACACTTGGTTCAAACGCCGATCTCGCCAATGTGCTTGTCGACCCCGCCTCTGTAGGGGCGGAATGTCTGCGCACTGACCGCGGCGGCGACGTCACCTATCACGGTCCTGGCCAACTCGTTGGCTACCCGGTTCTGTCGGTGCCCGGGAAGCGTGGCGGGGGAATGGCCGACACCGTCGCGTACGTGCGGTCGGTCGAAGAACTTGTGATCGGGGCGTTGAACGACCTCGGACTCAACGACGTCGGACGCCTCGAGCAGTACCCGGGTGTTTGGGTTGCTCCTGAATCTGCGAACCCTCGCAAGATCGCAGCTATCGGCGTTCGCCTGACTCGGGGCCGCTCGATGCATGGCTTCGCTATCAATGTCGATCCCGACATGTCGATGTTCACGCACATTGTCCCGTGCGGAATCGCCGACAAATCAGTGACTTCACTCGCTCAAGAAGGCATCGACGTATCGATGGCCGAGGTTGTCGATGCAGTTGTAGCGCGTGCAACATCGCTGTGGGCCGCCAACCGAGTTGTTGATCGGGCCGACATCATTCGTCGCTCGACTGAAGGCGATGACGATCTTTCCCCATTCAGCCGGGGTGCAGGCGCTGGTCAGCCGGTGAAGACAGGTGCCGACCATCGGGCTGGCCCATCGTTGCGTCTCAAGGGTCGACTGGCCGAAGCCGGGGTCGCTGACGGCATTGATGTGATGGAACGCAAGCCGGAATGGATGCGCGCCAAAGTAAACATCGGCGGAAAACCGCTTGAGTTGAAGAAGACACTGCGAGATCTTCAACTAGTCACGGTGTGTGAGGAAGCCGGATGTCCAAACCTTTCTGAATGCTGGTCTGATGGCACGGCGACCTTCATGATTAACGGCGAACGCTGCACCCGAAAGTGCGGGTTCTGCCTCATCGATACGCGTCTTCCAGAAGCACTTGATCCTCAGGAACCAGCGCGCGTTGCAGAAGCAGTGGCGCGAATGGAACTCGACTTCGCCGTCGTAACGACTGTTGCTCGTGACGATCTTCCCGACGAAGGTGCCGGAGCAATGGCCGATACGGTCAGAGCGATTCGCGAGCGAGTGCCGGGTGTGCAGGTTGAAGTTCTGATTTCTGATTGTCGTGGTCAGGCTGCGGCGCTTGATCTCATTTTCGAGAGTCGGCCCGATGTGCTCAATCACAATGTTGAAACGGTGCCGCGCCTTCAACGGGCAGTTCGGCCTTCTGCCGGTTATGCGCGATCACTTGCGGTGTTGTCTCGAGCAAAGCGAGCAGGTCTCCTTACGAAGTCGGGGCTCGTCGTAGGAATGGGCGAGACCGATGAGGAAATTGCTTCGGTGCTTGCTGATCTTGCGGGCATCGGCGTCTCGATCGTTACCATCGGTCAATACTTGCGCCCCACGTCAACGCACTTGCCCGTCGATCGGTGGGTGACCCCTGAGCAGTTCGCGTCCTATGCCATGTTGGGCGAGGCACTCGGTATCGGGCACGTCGAGTCGAGCCCGCTCACTCGTTCCAGCTTCCATGCAAAGCAGGCAGCAGCCGGCTCTTCCGTGCCGGTCACAATTGGCTGAGCGGTAGCCTCAGGACATGCTCAGCGAACGCATCGACAGAGTCCGATCAGCGATGGCTGATCAGGGAATCGACGTCTGCTTGCTTTCTGTCGGTCCCGACTTGCCGTGGCTTACGGGCTACGAAGCAATGCCGCTCGAACGGCTCACAATGCTTGTCGTTCCAGCTGAGGCAGACGCGACTTTGGTGGTACCGGCTCTGGAAGTCGCTCGCGTGGTGCCCCGAGACGAACTCTTTTCGATTCGCCCATGGGGCGAAACCGACAACCCGATCACGATCGTTTCTGACCTCATTGGCTCCTCGGCAAACGCCGCGATCGGCGAACGAACATGGGCTCGATTCCTTGTTGAGCTTCAGCATGCACGTCCCGATCTGAACTTCAGGACAACAGCATCGGTCATTGGTCCGCTTCGTGCCGTGAAAGACGCCGCAGAGGTAGTCGCATTGCGGACTGCTGCCGCAGCAGTCGATCGCATCGCCGCACAACTCCAGGCTGGCGAGATCCCCCTTATCGGCCGGACCGAAGCCGAGGTATCTGCCGACATCGGCCGACGGATCCTGGCCGGAGGCCATCACCGTGTGAACTTCGCAATTGTCGCTGCGGGAGAGAACGCCGCAAGCCCTCATCACGAGCCAGGTTCCCGAGTAATTGGTGCCAATGAAGTCGTTCTCTGCGACTTCGGCGGAACCATGGCCGACGCTGATGGTGTTGGTTACTGCTCTGACATCACTC
>CAIKHC010000050.1 GCA_903827085.1 uncultured Candidatus Nemicrothrix sp.
CGAAACCGACCCCGATCTGGCCCTGCGATTGGTGATCGGCTGACCGGTTCGCCCCGATCGGGCTCGGCAGGGCAGGCTTTGGGAATGTCCGATCTGCTCCAGCCGCCCCGAGTCGTTGTTGTCGACGCGGTTGAACGCGCCCTCGCCGAGGATCTCACTCCTCTCGGCGACCTCACCTCTGCGCTTCTCCCGCAGGATCTCGTTGCAACGGCGCGATTCGTTGCTCGTACCACTGGCGTTCTTGCTGGCCGAGCCTGCGCCGCCGAAACGTTTGTTCAGGTCGATCCGACGGTGACGCTCACGTGGTCGGTTGATGACGGCGACAGCGTTCGCCCCGGCACGTTGATCGCTACCGCAACTGGTCGACTCGCATCGATCCTTACCGCCGAACGCACGGCGTTGAATTTCCTTGGTCACCTCTCAGGAATCGCAACGCTCACTAGCCAGTACGTGGCTGAGGCCACCAAGGGCGGAAGCGCGTATGTGTGGGATACGCGTAAGACCACCCCAGGTCTTCGGGTTCTTGAAAAGGCAGCCGTACGCGCCGGCGGTGGTCGCAACCATCGCGGCAACCTTTCCGACTGGATCTTGTTGAAGGACAACCACATCGCGTTGTTCGGAATTACCGATGCCGTGGCTCGTTCACGTTCGATGTGGCCAGCACGTACGGTGCATGTTGAATGCGACACCATCGACCAGGTGAATGAAGCTTTGGCCGCCGGTGCCGATGCATTGCTGCTCGACAACATGACCCCTGATCAGATTCGCGAATGCGTTGCTGTTGCATCGGCCTCGCCTCGCCGTCCGTTGCTTGAAGCATCCGGTGGCATCACGCTTGAAACAATTGCTGGCTATAGCGCAGCAGGTGTCGACTGCATTTCGGTCGGCGGTCTCACAAACTCCGCGCCGGTGCTCGACATCGGTCTTGATATCGATCCCGCATGACGGAGGATCAGCGAATGCTTCTCGCAGTTGATGCAGGAAATACACAGACGGTTGTTGGACTTTACGAACTCGACGGTGGAACGTCTGCTGGACGTCGTCCCGAAGCCGGCTTGCTCGACCACTGGCGCATCTCGACTGCAGCCGATCGAACAAGCGATGAATACGCCGTCATGTTGCAGGGCTTCCTTGCTCTTCGTCGCAACAGTTTCAGCGACATCGATGGCATCGTCATTTCATCAGGCGTTCCTCGCGTCACAGCAACGCTGCGTCAGGTCACTGATCGCCACTTCGACTTTGAACCAATCGTGGTTGGACCCGGCATTCGCTCCGGCATTCGCATCGATTATGACAATCCCAAAGAGGTCGGTGCCGACCGCATTGCAAATGCTGTTGGCGCGTACGACCTCTACGGCGGCCCAACGATCATCGCCGATTTCGGCACTGCAACAACTTGCGATGCAGTATCGGAAGATGGGGTGTATCTCGGCGGCGCAATTGCACCAGGTATTGAAATCTCGATGGATGCGCTTGTAGGCCGTGCTTCTGCACTGCGTGCGGTTGAACTCAGTGAACCCCGCAATGTGTTGGGAAAGTCAACGGTTGAATCGATTCAGTCAGGTGCGGTGTACGGATTCGCAGCACAGGTCGATGGATTGTGCGATCGCATCGAAGCAGAACTTGGCACCTGCACAGTGATTTCCACCGGTGGTCTTGCCGAAACAATCACGCCGTTCTCAAAGCGCATTCAACACACCGAACCGTGGCTCACGCTTCACGGCCTCCGGTTGATTTACGAAAAGAACGTCTGAGTTCTTTCGGTTGCAGCTAAACCGCAGCGCGGACAGTTCCGAGCAAATGCTCGGCGGCTGCTTCGAGAGCCGTGACTGCTTCGGTGCCGGCATAGGGCGCAAGCGCACGTTGTCCTGATTCGACATACGCACGTGCCGTATCGAGTGATCCGCGTACCGACGGCGACGAACGCAACAGCGTGCGAGCGAGCGCAAGTGTGTCGGGATCGTCGACAGGTTCGATAGAACCGTCGGTGGGTGCAAGTTTCACGAGAAGGGAACGAAGTTCGTCGGCTTCGGCGCCACCGGCAGCAAGCGTGCGGATGACGGGAAGCGTGTAGGTACCTTCAACAAGGTCGTGACCTGCAGGCTTGCCGAGTTCTTCATCGGTCGAGGTGACGTCGAGAAGGTCGTCGACAATCTGGAAGGCCATACCGAAGGAGTTGCCGAACGTGGTGAGTGCATCTATCTGCGGACGGGGGAGTCCGCCAACAATCGCACCGACACGACACGCCGTTCCGAGCAATGAAGCAGTCTTGCCATCGATGGAACGCAAGTAGGCGTCTTCGGTGCGCTGCTGATTGAACGCGTGTTGCAGTTCGAGGATTTGGCCTTCGCACAACTTGGCGATGGTTGCGGCGAGCAAACCGGCGACTTCAGTGCCGAGGGATGCCGCGATCTCTGAAGCTTTCGCCAGCAAGTAATCGCCAGCGAGAATTGCCTTGAGGTTGCCCCAACGAGCATTGACGCTTTCGACGGTGCGACGCGTGGTGGCATCGTCCATCACGTCGTCGTGATAGAGCGAACCGAGGTGCACGAGCTCAACGGAGACGGCGCCCATGATGACTTCGGGGGTCGCGGCGCCCATCACGGCATCGGAGGTGGCAGCGGAGGTTACGGCGAAGGCGGGGCGCACCCGCTTGCCGCCGGCCAAAATCAGGTGGCTGGCAACCTCAGTAAGGAATGGGTCCTCGGTAACGACCGAGGCCTGCAGTGCGTCCTCGACCCGCGCAAGATCCCCTTGCAGAACGGGAAGCTGGAGGAGGGGCGAGGCACCGGCCATGTCGCCACGATAGGCCCGTAGCCCGTTCCAACCTCAACCCGGGGACAAGGTCGAGTCCACGTGTGACAAAGGCACCTCAGACCTTCATTTCCGACGAGGTGATCGCGATCGTCATGGGTACACTCGCTCCACGTATCCCCGTCTGGGAAGCAGGTCACAAAGTGTTTGAACGGTTCACCGATAGGGCCCGCAGGGTCGTCGTGCTTGCGCAGGAAGAAGCACGCCTCCTGAACCACAACTACATCGGCACCGAGCACATCTTGCTCGGGCTGATCCACGAGGGTGAAGGCGTTGCCGCCAAGGCCCTCGAGTCCTTGGGCATTTCGCTCGAGGCTGTGCGTTCGCAGGTCGAAGAAATCATCGGTCAGGGCGGTTCATCGCCGAGCGGTCACATCCCGTTCACGCCTCGTGCCAAGAAAGTTCTCGAACTGTCATTGCGCGAAGCGCTGCAACTTGGGCACAACTACATCGGCACTGAACACATCCTTCTTGGTCTCATTCGTGAGGGCGAAGGTGTCGCTGCTCAGGTGCTCGTCAAGCTTGGCGCCGACCTTTCCCGCGTTCGCCAGCAAGTCATTCAGTTGCTTTCTGGCTATTCCGGTCCTGGTCCGCAACAGGGCGAAAAGGCCGGTGCCGCCACTGGCGGTTCGAGCGAAGCATCACCCAGCGGTTCCGCAGTTCTCGATCAGTTCGGTCGCAACCTCACACAACTCGCTCGAGAAAAGAAGCTCGACCCAGTTATCGGTCGTGCACGCGAAACAGAACGCGTCATGCAGGTGCTCAGCCGCCGGACCAAGAACAACCCTGTTCTTATTGGCGAGCCTGGTGTTGGCAAGACCGCAATCGTTGAAGGTCTGGCACAAGCAATCGCTGCCGATCAGGTTCCGGAAACGCTTCACGGCAAGCAGCTCTACACGCTCGATCTGGGCGCGCTTGTTGCTGGCTCGCGTTACCGCGGCGATTTCGAAGAGCGCCTCAAGAAGGTGCTCAAGGAAATCAAGACTCGCGGCGACATCATTCTTTTCATCGACGAGATTCACACGCTCGTTGGTGCTGGTGCTGCCGAAGGCGCAATCGATGCAGCAAGCATTCTCAAGCCGATGCTTGCTCGTGGTGAACTGCAAACAATTGGTGCCACCACACTCGACGAGTACCGCAAGCACCTCGAAAAGGACGCTGCACTCGAGCGTCGGTTCCAGCCGATCAAGGTTGAAGAGCCCACCGTCGCCCACACCATTGAAATCCTTAAAGGTCTGCGCGATCGATACGAGACCCATCACCGCGTCACCATTACCGATCAGGCACTTGTGGCTGCGGCCAACTTTGCCGACCGCTACATCGCCGATCGTTTCCTTCCCGACAAAGCCATCGACCTCATCGACGAAGCCGGCTCGCGCCTGCGCATTAAGCGCATGGAAACACCACCCGATTTCAAGGAACTCGAAAACGAAATCACCAAGGTCGTGACCGAGAAGAAGGAAGCCGTCGAATCGCAGCAGTTCGAAGAAGCAGGTCGCTTGCGCGATCGCGAAAAGGAACTTCTTGCGCAGAAAGAAACCAAAGAGCAGGAAATGAAGGACTCCGGCATCGACCTCTTCGACGAGGTCGACGAAGAAGCCATCGCCGAGGTGCTTTCACTCTGGACCGGTATTCCCGTTTACAGACTTACTGAAGAAGAAACTGCTCGCCTTCTGCGCATGGAAGACGAACTGCACAAGCGTGTCATCGGTCAGGAAAATGCCATCAAGGCAGTCAGCCAGGCCATCCGTCGTACTCGTGCAGGTCTCAAGGACCCGAAGCGTCCTTCTGGTTCGTTCATCTTCCTCGGCCCATCGGGTGTCGGTAAGACCGAGCTGGCAAAGACGCTCGCCGAGTTCTTGTTCGGCGACGAAGATTCACTCATCTCACTCGACATGTCTGAGTACATGGAGAAGCACACCGTCAGTCGTCTTGTCGGTTCGCCTCCTGGCTACGTCGGTTACGAAGAAGGCGGACAGCTCACCGAAGCAGTGCGTCGTAAGCCGTTCTCGGTTGTGCTTTTCGACGAAATCGAAAAGGCGCATCCCGACGTCTTCAACACGTTTTTGCAGATTCTTGAAGAAGGCCGACTCACCGACTCACAAGGTCGTTCGGTCGACTTCCGCAACACCGTGCTGATCATGACCTCAAACCTCGGTACCGCCGATCTCCGCAAAGCCAACATTGGTTTTGGTAAGGCCGAC
This sequence comes from uncultured Candidatus Nemicrothrix sp., assembly GCA_903827085.1. Taxonomy (GTDB): domain Bacteria; phylum Actinomycetota; class Acidimicrobiia; order Acidimicrobiales; family Acidimicrobilacustridaceae; genus Acidimicrobilacustris; species Acidimicrobilacustris europaeus. The sequence continues at coordinate 5,019 of CAIKHC010000050.1, forward strand.
GAAGCCGTTTCGTACGAGCGCATGAAGGAAAAGGTCAACGACGCACTCAAAGCGCACTTCCGTCCTGAGTTCCTCAACCGCATCGACGACACCATCGTGTTCCACGAGCTTTCCAAGCCCGAGGTCACGACCATCGTCGATCTACTCATCAAGCGAGTCACGAAGCAGCTTGAAGGTCAGGGCATTGGTCTTGAACTCACCGAGGCTGCCAAGTTGTTGCTTGCCGACAAGGGCTACGACCCCACATTGGGTGCTCGTCCGCTGCGTCGTGCCATTCAGCGCATGGTGGAAGATCCGCTTTCAGAACGGCTGCTGTGGAAGGAGTTCCGCGCCGGCCAGAACATCGTGGTCGACGCCGAACCCGATCCCGAAACGGGCGAACGCATCATCGTGTTCCGTGCCACCGAGGGCTTCGAGCCCCCGCCCATGGAACTGGCTGAAGCCGGCGCTCCCGAATAGGGAACCTGCATCACAAAGCATTTGAAGGAGCCCGGGCCCAGCGCCCGGGCTCCTCCTCGTTGTGCGCGACCAGCGCTGTGCACTTGCGCTGGTAGGTTGCGCGCTGTGTTGAGGAACCGTCGACTGCCGCGAGTGTTTGCGTTACTCGCGCTTGCCGTCTTCGTTGCTGCCGGTTGTCGCGTGCAGATCGAAACCAAGATCGATGTTGGTCTCGACGGCAAAGGAACGATCACACAAGGCATCGGTTTCGACGATGCGGCGCTGAAGCGCGTTGGTGATCCAGCTCGTGCGTTGCGTGCCGATGATCTTGTGCAAGCCGGTTGGGAAGTCGACGCAGCTTCAAAAGAAGGTGACCTCACCTGGATACGTGTGCACCAGTCGTTCGAGACACCTGAAGAAGGAACGGCGCTGCTCGCGCAATTGAGCGGTCCTGATGGTCCCTATCGCGACATGCTCATCA
>CAIKHC010000051.1 GCA_903827085.1 uncultured Candidatus Nemicrothrix sp.
CGACCCCATTAATTGCTCCACCAGACAGGGGCACCCCAACAACTGGAAGCGTGGTGTGTGCGGCAACGACGCCAGCAAGATGCGCTGCCATTCCTGCGCCACAAATAAAGGCGACATAGCCGTTCTCACGCGCAGTCGAAGCAAGCGCAGTCACTTCGGCCGGGTTGCGGTGAGCAGACATCACGTGCACATCGGCCTGAATGCCGAAGGCTTCAAGCGTGTCGCCGGCGCCTTGCATCTTGTCGCGGTCGTTGGGCGAACCCATAAGAACAGCAACCTTCATCGGGATCCTCCGTTGGTAGTGGCCGCAGCGGCCGAAGCTATGTCGTTGCGATGGTGCAGACCGGGCCAGGAAATCCTGCCGACCGCGTCATATGCAGTCTGCCGGGCTTCGAACAGATTGGCACCCCGACCAGTCACAGTCAGCACCCGACCACCAGCGGTGACGAGTTCGCCGTTGGCATTGGCCCCAACCCCAGCGCAGAACACCGTGACGCCAGCGACTGCTTGCGCGTCGTCGAGTCCTTCAATCACATCACCGGTACGCAGATCGCGCGGGTAGCCCTCGGCTGCACACACAACGGTGACGGCTGCGCCCTCGTCGAATGTTGGCGCTGCGCCGAGTTGACCAGCAGCGGCTGAAGCGAGCAGTTCACCGAGGTCGCTGGTGAGACGGGGAAGCACAACCTGTGTTTCCGGATCACCGAAGCGCACGTTGTACTCGAGCATCTTTGGCCCATTGGGTGTGAGCATGAGCCCGGCGTAGAGAACCCCGCGGTAATCGATACCGATGGAGCGCAAGTAGGCAAGTGTGGGAAGTACGCCATCGTTCATGACGGCATCAATGACGGATTGATCGGCAACAGGAACCGGTGAGTACGCGCCCATGCCGCCGGTGTTCGGTCCGGCATCGCCATCGCCTACGCGTTTGAAATCTTGGGCCGGCGCAAGCGCAACGGCGTTGGTGCCATCGCAAATTGCGAGAACGGAAACCTCGGGACCAGTGAGTCCTTCTTCAATAACAAGCGTTCGACCCGCATCGCCGAATGCATCGCCAGAGAGATAGTCGAGAACCGCAGCGCGTGCCTCTTCAAGTGATGTTGTGACGATGACGCCCTTGCCCGCTGCAAGGCCATCGGTCTTTACGACATACAAACCATCGAGCGTGTCAAGAAATGCGAATGCCGGTTCCGCTTCGGTGAACGTGCCATGTCGCGCGGTGGGAACACCAGCGGCAACAAGTACTTCCTTCATCCACGCCTTTGAACCTTCGAGACGCGCGCCATCAGCCCCTGGACCGAACACCAACTTGCCAGCGGCGCGCAGTTCATCAGCAAGACCAGCGACGAGCGGCGCTTCCGGTCCGATCACATAGAGGTCGGCATCTATCTCTGTAGCTGGTGTTGCAACGGAACCAGGAATGCCGGGGTTGCCGGGAGTAACCACAACCTCGTGATGGCGGCGCAGCACCGCGGCAAGCGCATGCTCACGACCACCGGAACCGACGACGCAAACCTTCATCAGCCGTTGAAATTCAAGTACTGATCGCGCCCCGGACCAACGCCAACAAGGCCAATAGGAACACCGATCTGATCCTGCAAGAACGAGACGTAATCGAATGCTTCCTTGGGAAGATCGTCACGCGACGTGATCCCAGAAATGTCGGACTTCCAACCGGGGAACTCGGCATAGACCGGCGTGACTTCGTGCAGCACCGACTGGTGATACGGAAGATGCGTGAACGTTTCGCCATTCAGTTCGTAAGCGATGCACACCTTGATCGAATCGAAGGTATCGAACACATCGAGTTTCGTCAGCGCGATTTCCGACAACGAGTTCAAGCGAACCGAGTGACGCAACATCACCACGTCACACCATCCCGTGCGACGACGACGCCCGGTGTTGGTTCCATACTCATGACCGATCTCGATCAGTGCGTCGCCGATTTCATCAGTGAGTTCGGTGGGGAACGGACCGGAACCAACACGAGTCGTGTACGCCTTGGCGATACCAACAACGCGATCGATGTAGCGAGGACCGATACCGGCACCGGTGCAGGCACCACCAGCAACTGGGTTCGACGAGGTCACGAACGGGTAGGTGCCGTGATCGAGATCGAGGAACGTGGCCTGAGCACCTTCGAGCAAAACGTTCTCGCCCGCTTCAAGTGATTCGTGAATGAGATTCACTGAATCGGTGATCATCGGCGCAAGGCGCGGCGCGCACACGTCGAGATACTCGGCAGCAATCGCATCGCCATCGAGCGGCAGCTGATTGAAGACTTTGGCGAAGATGGCGTTTTTCTCTTTGAGCGCAACGTCGAGCTTCTCACGGAAGATTTTCGGATCGAGAAGATCCTGCACACGCAGACCAACACGAGATGCCTTATCGGCATAGGCCGGGCCGATACCGCGCTTGGTCGTGCCGACCTTGTTCTTGCCAAGGCGACGTTCGGTGAGCTTGTCGAGTTCCTGGTGGTACGGGAGGATCAAATGCGCGTTGCCGCTGATCTTGAGCTTTGACGTATCAACGCCCTTACCCTCAAGCATGTCGAGTTCAGCGATGAGCACGCGGGGGTCGACCACAACGCCATTGCCAATGACTGGCGTGATGTGCGGGTACAGGATGCCGCTCGGCACCAACTGCAACTTGAAGGACTCGCCATCGACCACGAGGGTGTGGCCCGCGTTATGTCCGCCTTGGTAGCGGACGACGAGATGTTGATCGCGGGCGAACAGGTCGGTGAACTTGCCCTTCCCCTCGTCACCCCACTGGGTTCCGACGACGACGGTTGCTGGCACGGTGAACTCCTCAAGGGCACTGCATGGGAACCGGGAAACACTACCCGTTTGTGTTTCACCCGGCCCCACCCGATTTCGATCGTTACCAAAGGATCCGAGCGAACGAACCCCGCTGTCTAGGCTCAGCACGATGACGACCGCCGCCCCCCGCCCTACCGGCGTTCACCGGGTTATGCCCTACATCCGCATAATGAGGGTCGATCACTGGTTCAAGAACGTCTTTGTGCTCCCTGGGATCGTGGTGGCGCTCAGCTCCCAAGAGAACACCGAGTGGTCAGGCCTCTTTCAGAACTTCGTCATCGGGATGGCTGCCGTCTGCCTCATCGCCTCAAGTAACTACGTGATCAACGAAGTGCTCGATGCACCATTCGACCTTCACCACCCAATCAAGAAGAACCGACCGGTGCCTTCGGGATTGGTCAACATCAAGATCGCCTACGTCCAGTGGATTGCCTTGATGGTCATCGGGCTTGGTCTCGGCGCGCTGGTCAGCGTTCCGCTGGTTCTTTCCCTCGCCGGACTTTGGATCGCGGGATGCGCCTACAACATCCCACCCGTGCGCACGAAAGACGTTCCGTATCTCGATGTCCTTACCGAGTCGATCAACAATCCGTTGCGGATGCTTGTGGGTTGGTACATCGTTCCGAACAGCCCCACGCCACCAGTCTCACTGCTGATCTCCTACTGGATGATCGGTTGCTTCTTCATGGGGCTCAAACGATTCGCGGAATATCGCGACATGGCTGATCGACGCGAGGAGCAGATTCGCTATCGGAAATCTTTCGCGGTCTACAACGAACAGCGCCTGCTCGTTTCGATCATGTTCTATGCGGCTTCAGCGATGCTGTTCTTCGGCGCATTCGTACAGCGCTATCGCATTGAACTGATTCTGTCGTTCCCATTGGTGGCGCTCATCATGGCCATCTATTTCAAACTCGCGTTTCAATCATCGAGTCCAGTCGAACATCCCGAGAAGCTGTACAAAGAGCGCGGACTAATGGCGGCCGTCATCAGTTGTTCGGCGCTGATGGTCGTATTGCTCTTCGTGAACATCCCTGCGCTTGTCGACATGTTCCCGATGTCGGCCTGGAACCGTTAACTACTGACGAGCCTGGAGTTTCCGGCAGAACGAATCAGAACTGCCTCCCGAAGACGTCCACTCCGGATTCACCACTGATTCAGGACTGTTCTTCACTGGAGCACCAACCACGCTTCTTTCATTCACAACAACGCGGCCGACTCCGAGTGGAAGTGGATCGAAGACAATGTCAATCGTTACTGGCCCATCAGCGAGCTTCACCGGCGCAGACTCTTCAACGTTCCCATTTCCATAGTCCCAGCGGAATACCACGATGTTGTCGGTCCGAGTCGCGCGCACCGTCCATTCAGGGTTCGAAAGAATTGTCTGATCATACATACCGATAGTGCCTGTGAGTCTGTACGCGTATGGTCCGCCGATGCGGCGTTCGAGCGGGCCCCATCCATACCCATCAGTTCGATAGAGCGCGTCACAATCGCCCACAATCACGATGGTTCCCCTCGCGGCCCCTTGGGGAAGTTGCCCGTCTTCGCTGCGAATTACTGCAGGCGCAGAACCACCAACAAGCGACTCGTCAATCAAGTACTGAAATTCGGCGAACGAACGTGCGCCTGATTCACTCGGAAGAATTGAGAATGCTCGCGTTGAAATCGCAAGCCCGAGTTGATTCCAGAAACCGAAGGCGAACAGCAACGTCATCGCCACAACAACGGTTCGCCGAATCCATCGGCGCCAGGCCGTTGCCTGTCGAGCAATGATCCAAACGCCCGGCGCTGCAAGCACAACAAAGACCGGGACCAGATCAGCCAAATAACGATGCGCGAGGTAGCCGAAGGTAAAGGTGCTCGTTGTCGCCACAATCGCGGCCAAAGCAATCGCCGACCACTGACGAGTTTTGTCGCGAACGATCGTCCACCACGCACCGACCAGACCAAAGAGGAAAAGCAACGGTGCACCCGTAAGAAATGAACCCGAGTGATCAATGGTGTCGAAACGCGCGTTTCCAAAAACCGTGGCCTTGGCGGGCCAAGTCACAAACGGAAACAGACGATCCCACTGAAAGGCGAAGGGCGAGAAATACCGAGCAACATTCGTAGGAACGAACTTGAGGCCGAACAGGCTTCCGTTGTTGGCCGCAAGTGCCGCCTGACGGTCGGTATTGAATTTCGAAAACACCTGCAAAGGAAACGGAACATCGGAAGCGGAACGAAACCGCAACCAGTTCACGAGGGCAAATCCGAGAAACGGAATCACTGCGCCCGCTAACACGAGCAACGAACGTCGCCACTCCCGTTTCCATGCAAGCGCCAAGCCAAAGAGACCGAGCGCCATTGCCGGCGCCGCTCCCGTTGACGGTCGGCAAGAAAGTGCAAACGTCGCAAGCGCGACTGCTTCAACGAGATGCCGACGCGTGGGCACTCGCCACCAACGGATGACGAGGTCAAGGCCCGCAAGACCAGCTGCTGCTCCCCAGAGTTCTGCCTCGTGATACACGAGTGCCCGAGACGAGAAAAAAAG
>CAIKHC010000052.1 GCA_903827085.1 uncultured Candidatus Nemicrothrix sp.
AGAATCGAAACAGCCCGAAGTGGGGCAGTGTTGGACTCGCGGCGGTCAGGATTGGTGATGAGGAGCGGAATGACGAGCAAGCCTTCAAGCGCTGGCAAAAGCCAACGAGGTCCGACGATCAGCGTGGCCGGGAGGAAGAGGTACAGCCCAAGCGCGGCGACAAGAGCAAGTGCTGCGGGCCAACGGGGTTCATGGTGTTTGGATCCCCGCATGGCTGCCATCAGACGTACGTGGCAGAGGGTCCGTTTGTGCGAACAATTACTCGGCCGAATGGCCATAGCGCGAGCGTCGAGAGTTTGAACGCTTGAATACCGAACGGAATGCCGATGATGGTGATGCACAGGAGTGCTCCGGCAATGAGATGGGCGAGAAAGATTCCCCACCCGACCAGCACGAGCCAGATGAGGTTGAAGATGATTTCAAGCAGTCCGCCTGACCCCGTCATCGCCGCAGTCCTCCCGAACGGCCAAAGAGCGAGCCCGGCCAACTTGAACGACTGAATGCCGAAGGGGATGCCGATGATGGTGATGCACATCACCAGACCACCAATCGCATAGCCCATCGCGAGCCAGATGCCGGCGAGGATGAACCAGAGGATGTTGCCGATCGTGCGCATCCCGGCACGCTACCGGGCGGGTCGCTCTCGGACGGGTGATCCGGTCAGTCGTTGCTGTCTGCCCCGGCGCGCGACTTATCGGTGTTCGACGCCGACCGCAGACAACTTGCTGCGGAAATCGGCATATCCGCGGTCGAGAAGGTCGACACCGTGAATCAGGCTTTCGCCGTCGGCAGCTGCAGCCGCAATCACATAAGAGAAGCCGGCACGAAGATCGGGGACAACAAGTTCGGCGCCATGCAATTTGGTAGGGCCGACGACGACTGCGGAATGGCGGTGGTTGGCGGCACCGAATCGGCACCGCGTTGGTCCGAGGCATTCAGTGAACACCTGGATCTGTGCGCCGAGACTACGAAGCGCGTCGGTGTAGCCGAGGCGATCTTCGTACACGGTTTCGTGCACAACGCTGACACCGTCAGCCTGCGTGAGGGCAGTAACGAATGGCGATTGCCAGTCAGTCATGAAGCCAGGGTGGACATCGGTTTCGAGTGCCAACGGGCGCAGCATTCGTCGAGCCCGACCGAACGTGAGCGTGTCGCCCTCGGCATCGATCTTGAAGTCACCGCCGGCTCGTCGGTACATATTCAAGAAGGTTGAAAGAAGCTGTTGCTGGACGCCGTGAACGGTGATGGTTCCGCCAGTGGCGAGGGCGAGCGATGCCCAAGATGCCGCCTCAAGGCGGTCGCCGATGACTCGGTGTTCAAAGCCGCCAAGTTCAGCGACCCCTGTGACACGAATGGTTCGGTTTGGTTCTACCGAAATGATTGCGCCCATCTTCTGCAGCACGGCAATGAGGTCGAGAATCTCGGGTTCGATCGCTGCATTCGACAGTTCGGAGTCGCCTTCGGCGAGCACCGACGCGAAGAGGAATTGTTCGGTAGCGCCGACACTGGGGAAGGGGAGTTCGATACGTGCGCCGCGCATGCGATCGACGTTCAGCTCGATGATGTCCTCGCGGTGCACATCGCGAGCGCCAAAGGCCCGCAGCACATTGAGATGGAAATCGACCGGGCGTGGTCCGATCGAACAACCGCCGGGAGCAGCGACGACGGCGTGACCCGTGCGATGAAGTGAGACTGCAGTCGTCAGGACCGGGATGCGTGAGGCGGCGTGGAGACGCATGACGTCCTCGTCGGACAACGCACGGAAATCATGGGCAGTAATGATGACGCTGTCGTTCTCGTGGACGACCGTTCCACCAGCAATGCTGATGAGTTCATCGACGACAGCGATGTCAGTGATGGCTGCGATGTTGGTGAGGCGGCAGGGCTCAACAGTGAGCAGTGCGGCGACCATTGCCTTGGGCAACGCGTTCTTTGATCCGCGAACGTGGATCTCGCCGTCGACGGGTTGGCCGCCGCGCACGAGCATCGTGTCGGGAAGATCGGAGGTCGGGGGGATGGCCATTGGCCCTTGATGGTAGGGCGCAACGGTCCAAGCGACAGCACTGGTGGTCCGGGGTCGGGTGCGACACGCTGACATCGCAATCGAAACTGGGCGCGAGGGCAAAGGGGTCGCGGGGGTAGGGTTCGACGGTTCCCTACCGCCTGCCCACCCGCCCGGAGAGACCTCCTCAGTGATTCGCGACACCCTCGCCACCGCCCTGCGATCGGCTTTGTCGACCCTCGAAATCTCGCCGATCCCCGAATCGGTGCATCTTGAGCGCCCTGCCCGGCGCGAGCATGGCGATTGGTCGTCGAATATCGCCCTCGCGACCGCCAAAGCCGCAGGCTGGAATCCACGTGAGCTTGCCGGACGCATGGCCGAGATCATCAACGCGGACCTTCCGGCTCACGTCACTTCCGTAGAAATCGCTGGTCCCGGTTTCGTGAACTTCCGATTGGCCGACTCTTGGCTGCATGACGTGCTTGTCGACGTCGAAACATCTGGCGTCGCGAACTACGCCCGGACTACGACGGGTGATGGCACCAAGGTTTTGCTCGAGTTTGTGAGTGCCAATCCCACGGGCCCGTTGCACGCTGGCCACGGGCGTGGTGCCGCCTACGGCGACTCACTTGCTCGGATTCTTGAACGATGCGGCTTCGACGTTGATCGCGAGAACTACCTCAACGATCGCGGAACGCAGATGCAGTTGTTTGTTGCATCGCTGATCGCACGACGTGACGGCATGCCGCTGCCCGAAGGTGGTTACCAGGGCGAGTACATCGTTGAGTGGGCTGCCGAAATGCCCGCCGATGCCGACGTGTTTGAGTGGGGCGAAGACCGAGCGGTCGCCGATCATCGGCTCACTCTCAGTCGGATGAATGTCGAATTCGATAATTGGTTCAGTGAGAAGTCGATGGTTGCGTCTGGTGTCATCGATGTGACGCTGGTTGATCTTCGTGAACGTGGCGTTGTCTATGACGAAGGCGGAGCCGTTTGGCTTCGCTCCACCGATTACGGCGATGACAAAGATCGCGTGCTCGTCAAGAGCGACGGCGAGTTCACCTACTTGCTTCCCGATATCGCGTATCACCGCGACAAGTTCTCTCGTGGCTACGACCTTCTCATCGATGTGTGGGGAGCCGACCATCACGGTTATGTGCCGCGCATGAAAGCAGCGATGCAGTCGCTTGGACACGATCCCTCAGAACTCGAATGCGCCATCATTCAGCTGGTCAATCTGCTCAAAGGTGGCGAACCCGTTCGCTTCTCGAAGCGTGCTGGCGACATCGTCGAACTCTCCGAGGTTCTCGACGAAGTTGGAGCCGATGCGGCCCGACTCACCTATCTGCTTCAGTCCATCGATTCGACGCAGACATTTGATTACGACGTCGTCAAGAGCCGGGCGATGGATAACCCCGTGTATTACGTGCAAATGGCGTATGCCCGCATTCAGTCCATCTTTCGCGTCGCAGCCGAGCGAAGTGTTGCAATCTTGCCGTTGGCTCAGGTCGATCTTTCACTTCTCACCCATGAGCGCGAACTCGATGTGCTTCGTGCGCTCTCTGAACTTCCCGACACGGTGTCAACAGCGGCAACTGATCGCGCTCCGCATCGGATCGCTACGTGGGTGCGCGAACTCGCTGGTGCAGTGCACGGCTTCTACCACGACTGTTATGTGATGGGCGATGGCGTCTCTGCCGAACTCACCCAAGCCCGCTTGCATCTTGTTGAATCCGCATCGGTTGGTCTCGCAATCGGTCTCGACCTGTTGGGCGTCAGCGCGCCTGACCAGATGTGAGCATTCGATGAACGCGCTTCCACTGTCATTGCTTCCCGATACCGCCACGATTGGCGACAAAGGCCAACTCATCATTGGTGGCTGCGACACCCTTGAACTCGCGGAGCAGTTCGGAACTCCGCTGTTTGTCTACGACGAAGCGCATCTGCGTGCGCGTTGTCGTGAAGCTGTTGCCGCTTTTGGTATCGGTGTGAATTTCGCAACGAAGGCATTCCTTTGTAAGGCAATGGCTCGGCTTGCTGCCGAAGAAGGCTGCAACCTCGATGTTTCAACCGGTGGCGAGTATCACGTCGCACGATCTGCGGGTGTGCCCGCCGATCGCCTTGTTCTTCACGGAAACAACAAAAGCATCGCCGAACTTCGAACCGCAATGTCCGAAGGTATCGGCCGCATCATCATCGATTCCTTCGACGAGATCGACCGCATCGAAGCGCTCGTCGCTGAGGGACTAGCAGTTCCGAAAGCGCTGATTCGTGTCACCCCGGGCGTCGAGGCACATACGCATGAGTTCGTGCGCACCGGTCAGGACGATTCCAAATTTGGTTTCGGCCTCGCAAGCGGCCAGGCCGATGCGGCAGTTCTTCGCGCGAATGCTTCTCCTGCAATCGATCTTGTCGGACTCCATGCACACATCGGTTCACAGGTTTTCGATGCAGAGTTCTTTGAAATGGCGATCGAGGTCATGGCGCCGTTCGTGCAGAAACATGGTTTGCCAGAGTTCTCCGTTGGCGGGGGACTCGGCGTTGCATACGTGGCGGGCGAAGAATCGGATTCGATCACCGAATGGGGTGCAGTTGTAAAGGCTGCGTGCGCAACCGCAGGCATTGACGCACACGTCACGGCGGAGCCGGGCCGCGCACTCGTGGCTCAAGCAGCAGTCACCCTCTATTCGGTGGGGACCATTAAAGACATTCCTGAAATTCGCACGTATGTCTCTGTCGATGGCGGTATGAGCGATAACCCTCGGCCGGTTCTTTATGGCAGCGGTTACGAGGCGTTCCTTCCGCGAGAAGTTGGCGCCAATCGCGATCGCGTCGTCACCGTGGTGGGGAAGCATTGTGAATCTGGCGACATCCTTGTGCGCGATGCAGTCGTTCCTTCAGACCTAGTTGTGGGAGACATCCTCGCGACGCCAGTGACTGGTGCTTACGGGCACTCCATGGGATCCAACTACAACAAGGTCACCCGACCTGCGGTTGTTTTCGTTGCCGACGGTAAAGCCCGCCTCGTTGTTCGTCGCGAAACTCTCGACGACCTCCTTCTCCTTGAAGTCGACTGAGACAACTGGTGTCGACGTCTGAATTCGTTCTCATCGGACTAGCAGTTCTCTTCTCCTCGTTGATACAGACAGTCACCGGGTTTGGGTTTTCGCTGCTTGCTGTACCGATCATGTCGATGGCGGTTCCGACCGAGTTGGCAGTTGTGATCGCGGCAACCTTGAGCACGTTTACGAGCGGCGGACAGGCTTGGACTGAACGCCACCACGGAGATAGGCCCACCATTAAGCGGCTTGTGCTCTCGGCATTTGTCGGGATGCCATTGGGTCTTGTCATCCTCACATTTGCGACGTCTCAGCAACTCAAGATCGGTCTCGCTGCGGTGATCATTGTGTTCCTGATTGTGAATCTTCGGGGTTTCAGGCTTGAGCACGCGAGCATGCCGGTCGATCTTGGCGCTGGATTCGTTGCCGGAGTTTTGAGTACGTCGTTGTCAACCAATGGGCCGCCCTTAGTGATGGCACTACACGCCCGACACTTCACTCCGCAGGTTTTCCGAGGCACGATCTCTTCGGTACTCGTCTCAATCAGCGTCGTGTCGTTGGCGCTGTTTGCCGCCACTGGCCACTTCACGACCGACGTCGCGTGGTCTCTCCTCGTGGCGGGCCCGGCCTTGGTGGTGGGTTTCTTTCTTGGTCACAGGATCCGCGGCCATATTGATCCGGCCCGATTCCGTGGGTTGGTCACGCTTTTGCTGGCCGTGACGGCGTTGGTGACCATCGTCAGCGTCATCGCTGCCTAGGTCGCTCCCTTTCGTGAAACTCCGTCGGGGCCCGTGGCGCAGCGCCGGTAGCCTCTCCGCCGTGGATGGATCTGTCGTTCGAGTCGGAGTCCTGGGTTGCGGGACGGTGGGGGCGTCGCTCGTCGCGCTCGTCGAGCGGCAGAACGCCACGATTCACGCTCGTACCGGGCTTTCAATTGAAATCTCCAGGATCGCTGTCCGTGACCTTTCACGGAGTCGTCCGATCAATATCGAAAACGCTGTGTTCACTTCCGATGCAATGGCGGTGGCCACTGACCCCTCTATCGACGTCATCGTCGAGGTGATGGGCGGAATTTCGCCTGCGCGTGAACTTCTCCTCGCCGCGCTTGCTGCAGGCAAGCCCGTGATTACCGCCAACAAGGCGCTTCTCGCTGCACATGGGTCAGAACTGTTCGCTGCAGCCGAAGCAGCTGGAGTGGATTTACTCTTTGAAGCCGCAGTCGCTGGCGGCATCCCGTTCATTCGACCGCTGCGTGAATCGCTACTTGCCGAGCCCGTTCTTCGCGTCATGGGCATCATGAACGGAACGACGAACTACATCCTCACGCGCATGAGCGAGGCAGGCGCCGACTATTCCGAGGCTCTCGCCGAAGCGCAGTCTTTGGGTTACGCAGAAGCCGATCCCACCGCCGATGTTGAGGGCCACGATGCCGCCGCAAAGATCGCAATCGTCGCATCGATTGCTTTTGGTGCAGAAGTCACAGGCGCCGATGTTGAGTGCGAAGGGATTTCGAAAATCACCGCCGACGACATCGCTTTTGCAGCTCGTCATGGCTATTCGGTCAAACTCCTTGCGATCGCCGAGCGATTCTCGGCGCCAAACGGCGATGAACTTTCTGCGCGGGTCCACCCATGTCTGGTGCCGAACGCGCATCCCCTTGCGGCGGTGCGCGACAGTTTCAATGCGGTATTCGTCCAGGGCGAAGCCGTGGGCGATCTCATGTTCTACGGACGCGGCGCTGGCGGCGATCC
>CAIKHC010000053.1 GCA_903827085.1 uncultured Candidatus Nemicrothrix sp.
CGCCCTGAGCGCTCACAGTGGCGCCCCACGGATTATCGAGAAGCGAATCAAGTGTCGGGTCGCCTGGGTTCAACGCCACCGGCTGATTCGGAGTCACCGCTTGGCCATACACCGACGTGGTTGAGTCTCCCGGGACAACCGTGATTCCGCCGGTACTGCCATCGCCAAAATTCGTGATGAACAAGTCACCCTCAGCGTTTAGGACTGGTTGCGTTGGACTATCGAGAAGCGCACCAAGACTTCCCGGAGTTCCGGGATCGAGCGTCAGAGGTTCGTGGCTTGGCGTCGGCTGACCGAAAACATTCCGTGTACCTGAAGCGCCAGCGATACTTGGAAACGCACCAACGAGTAGGAGAACGCCGCACGCAACTGCACCCAGCCGCTTGATTGTTCTTCCTTGATTCATGAGAAAATCCCTTTGTTTTGGCATGTTTTGTTTCCCGGTTACCGGACTATGGGACGATGCGTCCGGATGAATCAAGGGACTTCCCGGACGGATACAAACGCCAAGTTCCATAGTTGTAATTGTCTCTACCCAAATCTCTCTGGAGGGCAGAGAAGGTGACGTTGGAGAGATTCCCAGTCAGCCCCGAATTCGCGATGGTGGCACCAGTGAAGTTCGTATTATTGAAATACCACGAACCTCCTACATTTCGACTTTGTTCACCACCGTCGAGATCGGTACGGATGAAGAGCGCGTTCGTGGCGTTTGCACCGGAAAGATTTTGGCCGACATTGTACGAACGGTATGACATATCCGCACTGGTCAAATTGCTTCCATAGAGGTTGGTGTAGTTCATGTTCGTGGAATAGTGCCCAAGGAAAGCATTCGAAAGATTTGCATTGTAGAAATCCACGCTCGACAAATTCGTATTCACGAACGATGCCCCCGACAGAGACCAATTACTAAGGTCCTCGTCGTTGAGATCTGCACCATGGAGAGAAACCTTCGGGCCCAGCAAGTGACCACGCCGAATTCCGTAGCCACTCGGCAGAGTCGGGCTGCCAGTAATTCCGTTTGAACGGACGTAGTCCAAATTCGCATTGGTCAAGTTGGTTCCAGAAAGGTTGGCATTGCCAAGGTTCACTCCCGAGAGATTCGCTCCCGAAAGATCCTTGTTCGCCAGGTTGACGCCCGGCCCCACAAGGAACCCGTTCACCACTTTCCAACCGAACGAAAGGTTCGGCTGTCCGACAATCCCGCCGCCGCTAACAAAACCAGATGCGTTTTGCAGGTACCACGATTGGCAGATTGCCTGATTGATTTTATGCACTCGATCCGAGCTCGTTTGGGCCTGAATGCCGACGAGCCACTGCCCGGTTGGGCAAATATACGACCTGTTTCCGTGCTTGCCTTTCGTGGAGTTCCAAAGTTCGGTTGAGTTCTGGAGGACCATGTTCGGCGCGTAGGCACCGGTTGCCGAGGGGAATTTGGCACAGATGGGCCCAACGTTTTTCACGCCGTCGACATCGGCGTACGCCTGAAGACCTATAGCCAATTCACCGTCCCCGCAACCCTTCCACCATTGCCCGTTTTGATACATGTCCTTCACGTGGAGCGTCTGATTTCCTGTGCCAGTCGAGTTCCCCTCAGCCGTCACGGGATAACAAACCATGCCGAGCGCTTGGATGCCTGCGTTGTTGTTCTTGCTTGTGGTGAACTGCCCGAGCACAAGTCCTTCAGGACACGTTGTATCGAATGGAGAGGAGACCGTGTACGACGTGCTGTACGTCGAGGGCCAATTCAGGTCGGCTCGTGAGTACGAACCTTGGCTCGCCATGCCCATAGAGGTGTTCGTCAGGTTGGTGTTGGTAAACGTCGTTCCCGCCAAACGCGCGTTCCTCAGGTTGGCATTTGCCAGATTCGTACCGGTCAAATTGGCGTTCTCGATGAACGCCCAATTGAGATTCTTGCCCGAGAAATCCCACCCGGACAGATCAAACCCGTAAAGGCTCACCATCGGACCCGCCAACACATTGTCTGGCCCGTTACTGCGTCCGGACGGCCGGGAAACGATGCTGTAGTCACCCGCCAGTTGCAGGCCCGTTGTGCTCGACAGGTTGCGGATATAGGCGCCATTGAGCCACGTGCCGTTGAGGTTCGTGTTCGTCAGGTCCACATTGTCACCGAGATTGATGCCGGTGAAATCGGCCGTCGAGAAATCGGAACCAGCCATGTTTGCGCCCACGACATACGCATTTGCCAGCGTTGGACTCGTCAACTGAGTGAAGTCCTGCGAACTCAGATCCACGCTGGGTCCAAGCAGCCAATAGTTGTTGTTGCTGCCGTCGTTGGCGACGAAGTCGCTCTTCGTTCCTACGCTTCGACATACCCAATCGGTGGGAAGCGCCGTAGGACAGGCCTTGAGGAACCCCGATGAAACGTTCTGAAGCTGAACGCCGCTCAAATTCCAGTTGGAAAGATCAGCGCCGTAGAGGCTTGCTCCGGGACCAGCGAGGAACGATCGGGTGTTGCTTGCTCCTCCGTCAAAGATCTGCCAGTTCGAAGGCAACTGTGCAGAAACATTCCAGGAAGTGCAGGTACCGGAACCCGTACCCGACCACGTCGCCGTCGAGGACGAGAACACGTAATTCGCAGTACAGAAGTTGACGCCAATGGTATTGAGCTGCTTTACCGTTGACGGCAGTTTGATCCCTGCAATACCGGCATAACTCATGTCCACTGCCGAGACCGTCGCCGAGGAGAGGTCGGCATTCTTCAGTTGGGCGCCTTGCAAGTTGGCACCCGACAGGTCGGCATTGGCGAAGTTCGCACTAGGGAGAATCGCCCCGAAGAACGACGCATTTTGCAGGTCAACACCCGAGAAATTCGGTGATGAGAATGTCACTCCTTCGAGGTTTGCATTCTGCAGGTTCGCACCCGAACCCACGAGGTAGCCGCCCCCAGGGGTCGTCCACCATCCCGAAGGAAGCGAAGGTGTCCCGGTAATCGAGCCGCTCATGAGGCCTGAGAGATTTCCGGACCCAACGGTTGACAGACCGAGACCATTGATCGAGGCGCCAAAGAGGTTGGCGTTTGCGAACGAGGTGGAATTCGAAACGGTTGTCGATGATCCCAGTGTCGCCGAGGAAAGATTGGTCCCCGAGAGACTGGTACCAGAGAGGTTTGCGCTTGAAAGATTTGCTCCGCTGAAGTTCGCCGATTGAAGCGACGCATTCGAGAGGTTTGTACTGGTGAGGGTGGTCGAAGATGAGACCGTCGCGCCGTTCAAGTTGGCGCCGCTCAGGTTTGAGCTTGAGAGATTCAGATTCTCGAGGTTCTGGTTCTGAAGGA
>CAIKHC010000054.1 GCA_903827085.1 uncultured Candidatus Nemicrothrix sp.
GAGATCGGCAGTAGATGCGCCGGTGACCATATTGCGGGTGTACTGCTCGTGACCCGGCGTATAGGCAACGATGAACTTGCGACGTTCAGTAGAAAAGAATCGGTAGGCAACATCAATCGTGATGCCTTGTTCACGTTCCGCAGCGAGACCGTCGACAAGCAGCGCAAAGTCGAGTTCTCCTCCTTGCGTACCAACCTTTTTCGAGTCGGCCTCAAGGGCTTCAAGATGATCTTCGAAGACAAGCTTTGAGTCATAAAGAAGTCGCCCAATGAGTGTGCTTTTACCGTCATCGACGCTTCCGCAGGTTATGAAGCGGAGCATGGACTTGTGTTCATGACGATCGAGATACGCATCGATGTCTGTTTCAAGGAGATCGTCTGCTGCGTGCGCCATTAGAAGTACCCCTCTTGCTTCTTCTTTTCCATCGAGCCACTGGAGTCGTGATCGATCACGCGACCCTGACGCTCGGAACTCGTGGTGAGCAACATCTCTTGAATGATGCCGGTAAGCGTGTCGGCTTCACTTTCGACAGCGCCGGTGAGCGGATAGCAACCCAAGGTGCGGAATCGGACGCTGCGCATCGTTGGTTCCTCGCCGGGATTCAGAGGCATGCGATCGTCATCAACCATGATGAGTGCACCATCGCGCTCGACTACGGGCCGCTTGGCCGCGTAATACAGCGGAACAATCGGAATCTGTTCGCGATGGATGTACTGCCAAATGTCGAGTTCGGTCCAGTTCGAAATCGGAAACACCCGAACACTCTCGCCTGGAGCCTTGCGGGCGTTGTAGAGATTCCAAAGTTCGGGTCGTTGCTGCTTTGGGTCCCACCGGTGCTGCGCAGACCGAATCGAGAAGATCCGCTCTTTTGCCCGCGACTTCTCTTCGTCGCGGCGAGCACCACCGAAGGCGAGATCGAAACCGTGAAGATCAAGTGCTTGTTTCAAACCTTCGGTTTTCCACATGTCGGTATGTGTTGCCGACCCATGGTCGAAGGGATTGATACCGCGTTCCACACACTCGGGGTTGCGATGGACCAATAGATCGAGGCCCCGATCTTTTACGAGCTGATCACGAAATGCGTACATCTCCTGGAACTTCCACGTGGTGTCCACATGCAGGAGTTGGAACGGCGGCGGTGAAGGCGCAAATGCTTTCAGGGCGAGGTGCAACATCACCGAACTGTCTTTGCCAACCGAATAGAGCATGACCGGCCGCTCGCTTTCGGAAACGGCTTCCCGAAAGATCTGAATGCTCTCGGCCTCGAGGCGCTGTAAGTGGGTGAGCGTCTTCACTCGATGACCTTTTCAGTGGTTATTGGCCGTGAACACTATTCACGACCATTTCGACAGGATTGGTAGACAATAGCATCCGGAGCACCACCGTCAAAGCAGCGCACTGCGCCTAGTTGCTCGATTCAGGCCAGGTAATTGCAGCGACTTCATCGAGTTCGGGGCCCAGAAGTTGACGGCCTAGGGCCCGGAACGCCTCGATATCACCAGAAGACTCGAAGCGATGGACTCCCCCACGATCCGAATCGCCCCGAAGTGCATCAGCCTGACGGAGCATGTCGCTCACACAGAACGCAGTGGCATCTGCCGAATCGACCAAGACCACGTCGCGGCCCATCACGTCGGAAATCGTTCGAGCAAGAAATGGATAGTGCGTGCAACCAAGCAGCAGCGAATCGACATCGGCATCTACGAGTGGCGCCAAAAGTCGCTCAGCAAGAAC
>CAIKHC010000055.1 GCA_903827085.1 uncultured Candidatus Nemicrothrix sp.
CATTCCGGTGTCCGACGGGCGTCCGGTAACGACCGTCGACGAGGCCGTTGCCGCTGCCGAGGCAGTGGGCTATCCCGTCGTCGTCAAGGCCCAGGTGCACGCCGGTGGTCGCGGAAAGGCTGGTGGCGTCAAACTCGCCAACAACGCCGATGAAGTCCGTGAGCACGCAGGCAACATCCTCGGACTCGACATCTCCGGTCACATCACGCGCATCCTCTGGATCGAGATCGCTTCGGACATCTCCGAGGAGTACTACGTCTCGTTCACGCTCGATCGCTCGGCCAAGAAGCATCTCGGCATGCTGTCGAAGGAAGGCGGCGTTGAGATCGAACAGGTCGCCGTTGAAAACCCCGACGCAATCGCCAAGATCTGGATCGACCCGGTCGACGGTCTCACTGAAGCCGTCTGTCGCGAGTGGGTGCTTGCTGCCAACCTCAACCCGTCGGTCACCGACGGTGCGGTTGCGCTGCTTCTCAAGCTCTACACCGCCTACACCGATGGCGACGCCGATCTCGCAGAGATCAATCCGCTCATCGTGAAGACCGACGGCAAGGTGCACGCACTCGACGCCAAGGTCACGCTCGACAACAACGCTGACTTCCGTCACGAGTGGGCCGAATACGAAGCCACGCAGGTTCGTGATGATCGTGAAGAAGCCGCACATGCGAAGGGCCTGCAGTACGTCGGCCTCGACGGAACCGTCGGCGTTATCGCCAACGGCGCTGGTCTCGCCATGAGCACGCTCGACGTGGTCAACCAAGCCGGTGGCAAGCCCGCCAACTTCCTCGACATCGGTGGCGGTGCCAACGCTGAAGTTATGGCTGGCGCACTTCAGGTCATCAACGACGATCCAAACGTGAAGTCAATCTTCATCAACATCTTCGGTGGCATCACCCGAGGCGAAGAAGTTGCCAAGGGAATCATCGGCGCACTTGAGATGGTCAACATCTCCGCACCGATCGTTATCCGTCTTGACGGCACCAACGCCGAAGAGGGCCGTGCACTTCTCGCACCGCATCTCTCCGACAAGCTCGTCAGCAAGCCCACGATGCTCGAAGCCGCTGCGGCCGCTGTCGAACTCGCGAAGAAGAACTGAGGAACCCGTGAGCATCTTCGTAGACGAGAACACAAAGGTCATCTACCAGGGCCTCACCGGTTCACAGGGCCGTTTCTACGGTCTTCGTAACCGCGATTACGGAACCAAGGTTGTTGGTGGCACCAACCCGAAGAAGGCCGGTACCGATGTCGATGGCATCCCGGTGTTCGCATCGGTTGCCGACGCCGTTTCTGAAACCGGCGCCAACGCATCATGCATCTTCATTCCGGCCCCCGGCGTTCGTGACGCAGTCATGGAAGCAGCCGAGGGTGGCATTGAATTCATCGTGTGCATCACCGAAGGTGTGCCGGCACACGACGAAGCGTGGTTCTTCAACAAGTTGAAGCGCGACTTCCCGAATGTTCGTCTCCTCGGACCGAACTGCCCCGGCATCATCAGCCCAGGAAAGTGCAACATCGGCATCACCGCTGGCGAAATCGCCAAGCCCGGCGGCCCGGTTGGCATCGTGAGCCGCTCCGGCACGCTTACCTACCAGGCGCTGTACGAACTGAAGCTTCAGGACATCGGTGTCACCACATGCGTCGGTATCGGTGGCGATCCGGTTCCCGGAACCTCGTTCATCGATTGCCTCGAGGCATTCGAAGCCGACCCCGACACCAAGGCCGTCATGATGATCGGCGAAATCGGTGGTTCGGCCGAAGAAGAAGCAGCCGAGTTCATCAAGAACAAGATGAGCAAGCCGGTTGTTTCCTACGTCGCTGGTGTGACCGCACCCGCCGGCAAGAAGATGGGCCACGCCGGCGCCATCGTCTCCGGTGGAAAGGGCACTGCCGCCGCCAAGATGGAAGCGCTCGAAGCCGCTGGTGTTCGCGTGGGCAAGAACCCCACCGAAGCTGGCGAACTTATGGTCGAGGTTGTTCGGGAGAACGGCTGGGCCTGAGCCCCATCACAGTTGTTGTACGAAGGCCCGGCCATTGCGCCGGGCCTTCGTCGTTTTCTCTAGCGTGTGCCTATGAG
>CAIKHC010000056.1 GCA_903827085.1 uncultured Candidatus Nemicrothrix sp.
CCTCGGACGTGACCGCCACGAAATCACTGTCAGCAAGATGGGTTTCTGCGTCATCGCACCCACGGTGGATCAGGCGTACCAGGAAGCCAAGTCCTACATGCTCGGAATGGGCATCGACCTCGATGCTGTCGACGAAGCAACTCGCGAAATGATCCTCGGCCAGGTGTGGTGGGGCGGTTCAGAAGAAATCGAGGAATGGTTCGTAAAGGTCAAGGACCTTGGACTCGATGGCGTCACAGTGTCACTGCCCGCGAACGGCACAATCCCCGAGCGCATTGAGCAACTCGGTGAAGTGGCAACAAAGGTGTTCGGCTAGCGCCTGTTAGTTGCGAGCAGCAGGACGCGAACGGCGTGATGCCACCGGACGCGACCACCAGCGGCCACTGAACCGCCAACGCGATTCCGGCTCAACTTCCTGTCCCACCATGATTCGAGGTCGGGTGACCTCAATGGCCGCAGCGATTGCTGCGGCCTCTTCAATGGTGGGTTCGGGCGTGATGCGCACGCTCGGGGACGAATCGCTCACAACGGGATGTTTCCGTGCTTGCGATGCGGAAGTTCTTCGCGCTTGGACTTGAGCATCTCAAGACCGGCAATGACCTTCATGCGCGTATCGGCGGGGTCGATGACATCGTCGATGAAGCCACGTTCTGCGGCAACGTACGGGTTGGCGAATCGTTCGGTGTAATCCTCGATCAGTTCGGCACGACGCTTTTCGGGATCGGCTGCACCCTGAAGTTCGCGGCGGTACAGAATTTCGACTGCACCGTTCGGGCCCATCACTGCGAGTTCGGCAGACGGCCATGCGAACGCAAGATCGGCGCCGATCGACTTGGAGTTCATGACCACGTAAGCGCCGCCGTAGGCCTTACGCGTGATGACCTGAATGCGAGGGACGGTTGCTTCACAGAACGCGTAGAGCAACTTTGCGCCATGGCGAATGATGCCGCCATATTCCTGATCAACACCTGGAAGGAAACCAGGGACGTCGACGAAGGTCACCAGCGGAATGTTGAATGCATCGCAGGTACGCACGAAACGCGCGCCCTTTTCTGCCGACTCGATGTCGAGCACACCAGCGAGAACCATCGGCTGATTGCCGACGATGCCGACAGATTCGCCGTTGAGACGAGCGAAACCGCACACGATGGAACCGGCCCAACGCGGGAAGTACTCGAAGAAATCGCCATCGTCGACAACCGACGCGATGACCTTCTTCATGTCATACGGAATGTTCGGGCTGGCCGGCATGATGTCGATGAGTTCAGGGCAACTGCGTTGCGGATCATCGTCTGTCGGCATCTCGGGTGCAGTCTCGAGGTTGTTCGACGGAAGGAATGAGAAGAGATACTTCACGTCGTCGAGGCAGGACTTTTCGTCGGGAGAAACAAACGTGGCCACACCGGACTTGCTTGCGTGTGACTTTGCACCACCGAGTTCTTCGAGCGTGACTTCTTCTCCGGTCACGGTCTTCACAACATCGGGACCAGTGATGAACATGTGTGAGGTTTCATCGACCATGAAGATGAAGTCGGTCATGGCGGGGCTGTAGACCGCGCCGCCGGCGCATGGGCCGAGGATCACGGAAATCTGCGGAGTCACACCCGATGCTTGAACGTTGCGATGGAAGATGCCGCCGTAACTAGCGAGCGACACGACGCCTTCCTGGATACGAGCGCCGGCACCATCGTTAAGACCAATTAACGGTGCGCCAACAGAGAGCGCGAGGTCCATCACCTTGTGGATCTTCTCGGCGAAGACCTCGCCAAGTGCTCCGCCGAAAACGGTGAAGTCCTGAGAGAAGACGAAGACCTTGCGACCATCGATGGTTCCCCAGCCGGTGACGACGCCATCGGTGTAAGGACGTTCTTCGATGCCACTGTCATGCGCACGATGACGAGCCAGCATGTCGAGTTCATGGAATGAACCCTCATCGAGCAAATAATCGATGCGCTCTCGGGCAAGCATCTTGCCCTTCGAGTGCTGGCGTTCGACCGAACGCTCTGAACCGGCATGGAGGGCTTGTTCCTTGCGCTCGGCCAGTTCGGCCAGGCGCTCAGTCATTGGGTGTTCCGACATGGCGCCAACACTACCCAGCCCATCGGAGCAGGCCGAAACCTCCCCAAAGCCTCTGTTGGGCCAGATCGGCCTAGGCTGGCCCCACTCTCTCGCTCTCCTCTCATGGAAGGACCCTCATGCCAAACGGTTGGGAACTTGTCATCATCCTCGGGATCATCGCTCTGCTCTTCGGCGGCGCAAAGCTTCCCAAACTCGCCCGCTCCCTCGGTTCTGCCAAAGGCGAATTCGAAAAGGGCCTGAAGGAAGGCGAGACCAAGGGCTCGAAAGAGTCAAAGTCCGAAACCGACTCGAAGGCCACAGAGTCCACCGATACCTCTGACTCCTGAGGTTCGCGCCTTTTGGCGCTGAGCAGTACTTCTGACGACTGACCGGCCTTCGGGTCGGTCAGTGTCGCGTCTGGGCCAATTTCGCGGCCCGATCAACAAGCCGAGGCGCATCGATTCGAGCAGCCACTTCGGCGAGGTTGTCGCGAGGCCCGACCCAACGAAGTTCATCAATCGTCGTGAACGTCGGAGCGTCGGTCACCACTGTTGCGATCTTTCTGAACAACATCGCGAGTTCCATTTGTTCCTGCAATGTTGCTGCGAGCTTTGCCGCACCTCGCACTTGCACATCCCAGTCCGCAGGGTCAGCCGGAATGTTTTCGATATGCAAGTAGCGACCAAGAACAGTTGATGCCGACTTGGCACCCCAACCGGGCAGCCCTGGGAAACCATCGGATGCGTCGCCCATCAACGCTAGGTAATCAGGGATCGATTCGGGCGGAACACCGAACTTTTCGATCACTCCATCGTGATCGAACATCTGGCCCTTGCGACGGTCGAATTGCACGACACGATTTCCAACTACGCATTGCGCAAGGTCTTTGTCGGGAGTGCAAATAAGGACTTGTTTCACGTTTTTGTCAGACGCAGCTTTTGCAGCAGCCGAACCCATACCGTCGTCGGCTTCGTGTTCAATCATTGAAAACACCGAAAAGCCTGCGGCAGCCAAGACTTCGTCGAGTAATGGAAACTGGTTGCCAAGTTCGGGATCGAGATCTTCACCCGACTTATAGCCATCCCACATGGCGTTGCGGAATGAATCGACCGTGCGATCGGTCGCAATGCCAACGTGGGTCGCGCCTTCATCGAGCATGTTGAACATCGACATCACGACACCGCGGGTTGCTGCGACTTCCATGCCGTCGGAGTTCGCGCGCGATGGCAGCGCGAAATGGTGCCGAAAGAGTTCATAAGTGCCGTCGACCAGATGTACCTGCATGCCTGCAGTCTCGCCCGAATCCGAGACCCACACCCGATCGTTGTATGCGATTGCCGAACTCGGATTGGCATGGTGGAATATCCACAACGAAAGGATGTCCCCAATGCTGAAGCCCACTGTTCGCACCGACCTCGTTGTCTCTCCGCGCCCGAATGACGAGGGCGTCCTCGTCTACGACCCAGCCACCGATACTGGCCACGTCCTTGAGGGCATCACAGCTGCGGTATTTGCTGCTTGTAACGGAACAGCCGATATCGCTGCGATCGAGGCACACGTCGCAGAAGCAACCGGCGCCATTGCCGATCCTGCTGCTGTCGATGCTGCGATTGACCAACTTTCTGCAGCGGGGCTTCTTGACGAACCAAAGGGCATCTCGCGCCGCGTACTCATCGGCGGACTAATCGCCGGGGCTGCTGCAGTTGCAATTGCTCCTGCAATCACGTCCGTCGCCCGTCCAAGAAAAGCATCTGCTCAAGATCCGCCGGCCGTTGAGCCGAAATCCGCTACGACACCAGCGGACACTTCTGTCCAGATCCCGCTTTCGAGCGTCGGCTTTGACCCAACACGCACCGTGTATTGGAACGTTAACCAACCGACATACGGAACCGTCACCGTCACAAATACGTCGTCGGGCGGCGTCAACACCGGCGCGTACGCCACCTACACGCCGAACCCCGGCTACTCGGGGCCCGATTCGTTCAACTACGTCGCCGGCGAGTGCTACGCCGCAGTTGGCTCTTACACTTTCAGCGCTCCAACCGCAGCACAAG
>CAIKHC010000057.1 GCA_903827085.1 uncultured Candidatus Nemicrothrix sp.
CCTTTGGCGGTGGCGGAGGCGGCGGCGGTGGGCTCGGCGACATCTTCGACATGTTCTTCAACGGTGGATCGCCGTTTGGTGGCGGAGGCGGACCAAGCGGACCGCCCCGTGGCGCCGATGTCGAGGCCGTCATCACTATCGACTTTGCCGAAGCGGTGTTTGGCTGCGAGGCCGCAGTCTCGGTTCGCACGGCGGTGGCCTGTGCTGAATGCGAAGGCACTGGCGCCGATCCCGGTAGCGGTCCAGTGACCTGTCGCGAGTGTGGGGGAGCGGGACAAGTTCGTCGAGTTCGTCAGTCAATTCTTGGTCAGATGGTTACCGCTGGGCCGTGCGGTCGTTGCAGCGGCTTCGGCACGGTCATCGAGCGTCCCTGCTCCGCATGTGCTGGTGAAGGGCGCCATCTTGACGAGTGTGAGTACACCGTTGACGTTCCTGCCGGGGTCGATACCGGTCAGACGCTTCGATTGTCTGGACGCGGCGCAGTGGGGCCCCGCAATGGATCCTCGGGCGACCTCTACGTGCACATTCGCGTTGCCGAAGACGAGCGGTTCATTCGCCGGGACGATGATCTCATTTATGAACTCGCTGTTGCGTTCACTCAGGCAACTCTCGGTGCTCAGATCACGATCGAAACACTCGATGGTGACGAACTCATTCCGGTGGACCCCGGAACAGCTTCGGGCGATGTGATCCGGTTCCGGGGCAAAGGCGTCCCTCACCTCCAGGGACGCGGACGCGGAGACTTGTTGGTTCGTCTTGTGGTCGAAACGCCGAAAGATCTTGACGATGAACAACGCTCCCTTCTCGAGAAGTTGGCGGCGCTGCGAGGCGAAGACATCGATCCGCCTGAACAGGGTTTGATGTCGAAGCTTCGCGGGGCATTCAAATAGCGCTATGGCTCTCGATGCGGCTGACCTCCCAGAGAAACCGGGCGGAACTGCGCCCCATGTGATCGTCGACGAGATCGGTCATCCGGTCATGTGTGACGAGGATGTCCACCACCTTGCGAACGTCCGACGGTTACGAGATGGTGATCTCGTTAGTACTACCGACGGTCGCGGTTCATGGCGTTGGTGTGCGTTCGAGAATTCGGCTCTCACAGTTATCGGAGATATCTCCACTGAACCTGAGCCTCGTCCCAGGCTGACGGTTGGATTTGCTCTCGTAAAGGGGAGCAAGCCGGAGTTGGTTGTTCAGAAGCTTTCCGAACTTGGGATCGACACGATTATTCCGTTCATTGCTGAGCGGTCCGTTGTGCGTTGGGACGATGCTAAGACTGAGCGCCAAGGTGAACGATTAACGAAGGTTGCTCGTGAGGCATCTATGCAATCGAGACGAGTGTGGCTTCCTACTGTGGCCCCAGTTTCGCGATTCAGTGATCTCGTTTCGCTTAAAGGTGCAGTTCGCGCAGACCGCGATGGTGATGCGCTCTCTTCAGTCAACACAACTGTTCTGATTGGTCCCGAGGGCGGCTGGTCCCCGGCAGAAACCGACATGACTCCCGTTGTCGGACTGGGACGCACAGTTCTCCGAGCCGAGACAGCGGCAATTGCCGCGGCAACGTTGATGGTTGCGTTGCGTGACGGATTTGTCTCGTGACCGCACCGTTTGGGGTGTATCTCCATATTCCATTCTGTTCCCGACGTTGCGATTACTGCGCGTTTGCAACATGGAGCGATCGGCACCATCTTCAAGATGCTTACCTCGACGCTCTCGCCGCCGAGATTGCTCGAGAAGTCGAATCCGGAATGCCGGCAGCGACATCGGTCTTTGTTGGTGGTGGCACTCCGTCTTTGGTCGATCCCGTTCGGCTCGCTCAAATCGTTGCTTCGATACCCGTCGCAGATGGCGCAGAGATCACGATTGAATGCAACCCAGAATCGGTCACCGAGGCGCACATCGCTTCGTATGTCGCCGCTGGTGTCGATCGTCTTTCGTTCGGGGTGCAATCGCTTTCTGCTGAGGTTCTCCTTTCGTTGGGGCGCGACCACAATCCCGACACAGTTGTCCGAGCAGTTGCTCTCGCAAGAGCCGGTGGGATGAAACGTTTGAACCTTGATCTCATCTATGGCGGAGCTGGCGAAACGATCGCTGATTGGCAACACACAATCGAGCAGGTCATTGCGTTGGGCCCTGACCATGTCAGCGCCTATGCACTTACGGTCGAAGCTGGCACACCACTAGCGGATGATCCATCTCGACACCCAGAAGACGATGATCAGGCCGACAAGTATCTCCTTGCCGATGCCCTTCTCACTTCAGCGGGCTTCGCGAATTACGAGATCTCCAATTGGTCGAGGCCGGGACAAGAATGCGTCCACAACCTCCTGTATTGGCGACAAGGCAACTACCGAGGTTTTGGCTGCGCCGCCCATTCCCACCTAGACGGCCGGCGCTGGTGGAACGTGCGCACTCCCGATCGATATATCGAGCTGGTCGCTTCTGAAGAATCCGTTGAAGCTTCTGCAGAAGAGTTGGACCCGCCCCGTCAGCGAATTGAAGGCCTGCAACTTTCGCTTCGAACCCGCGAAGGCGTACCTCGCAGTTCGCTGTCGGAAGCCGACATCGATCTCCTTGATGCGCTCATCGTCGTATCGGAAGACACCATCACCCTGACGACCGAGGGCCGCCTGCTTGCGAACGAAGTTGCGGTCAGGTTGCGCTAGGTCATGGCCGAACCATCTCACTACGAGACACTTGGGGTCGCTCGAAACGCTGACCGCGAAACTATTCGTCGGGCGTATCTATCGATCGCAAGAGACACACACCCTGATCAGCGTGTAGCGGGATCCGTGCAGCGTTCTGATGCTGAATCGCGAATACGCGCAGCGAATGCTGCTTGGAACACTCTCGGCGACAAAGCGAAGCGCCAAGAGTATGACCGGACGCTTCCCGACCCCGTCCGAAGCCAGGCTCCGAGACCAACGCAGCCGAACCTCACCGACCCCCGGCCTGCTCCTCCGTCGGGAATTGTCGTCTCCGCCCAAACCGCGTCGCTTTGGAAGTGGGGACCGGTCGCCGCTGCCGTGTTGATCGGACTGTTTTTGCTCATCGGAAGCGCGTACGCAACATCGCAGGATTCTTCGTCCACCGGAACGACGGTGCAAACGATGGCGACGAGATATACCCCTGGGTCCTGCGTCGTTATCCTCGCAGGTGATTCCGGAAAGATTGCTCAACCAGTGAGTTGCGCTCAAGAGTTCTCCAACATCGTGAGTTTGCAGGTCGACTCTCCGCGTCCTTGTCCATCTCAGACTGTTGCTGCGCCCCTCGCCGATGGCAAGACCACCTTGTGTCTCGTGAGTGCGCCGTAATTCGATCCTCGTAGCCGACGGCTCAGGTTTGCCGCTGGTTGACTTTCCGATTGCGTGCCAGTATCGGAGCAGTACTCAGGGGGAGAACCATGACCTACGAACGAATCATCGTTGATGAACCTGCGCCGATGGTGCGACGGATCACGTTGAATAATCCCGACAAGCGCAATCCGCTTGGGGCCACCATGCGCCGCGAGATCATGCATGCCCTTCGAGCCCACGATGTTGATGACACCGTTCGCGTCACCATCATTCGCGGCGCTGGTAAATGCTTCTCGGCTGGTTACGACCTGGCTGGCAGCCCAACCGATGGCGAACCGCCTGCGTACCAGTCAGCAGATGGCCTCGGTTCGTACCCACGTGAAGTCACAGAGACGTGGATGAGCATTTGGGATCTAGCGAAACCCGTCATCGCACAGATCCATTCCTATTGTCTCGCCGGCGGCACGGAACTCGCGACAGGTTGCGACCTCGTGTACGTGGCCGACGATGCTCGCATCGGCTATCCCGCTGTTCGCTTCGGTACCCCCGACATGCAATGGCATGCATGGCTGCTTGGCCCGAAGCTCGGAATGGAACTCATGTTGACCGGCGATTGGATTAGCGGAGTCGAGGCCGCTCAATCTGGATTCGCCACCCGCTCGTATCCGGCTGAGGAACTTGAGGCACAGGTACTCGAGAAGGCAAAGCGCATCGCGATGATTCCAACTGACATCGCACAGATCAACAAGAGAACCGTGCATCGGGGTATGGCGGTCATGGGTTTCCCGACGGCGATCCGTCAAGGTACGGAACTTTGCGCACTCACGATGGGAACAGAGACCTTCCAAGCGTTCATTGCCGAGAAGGACTCAGAAGGCGGCCTTACAGGAGCACTTTCGAAGCGCGATGCGAAGTTCGGTGACTACCGGACAAGCGAAGCTTGATCGGTTAGGAAATCTGAGCTTCGTCGGCCCGTTCTGGTCGTTGCCCAATATGCACAGCAATCAGGACGAGAGCCGCGGCGATAAAGGTCGATGCGACGCGAGCCTTGATTGACCCGTCGAGCGGAAACCCGACGACGTGAAAGAGAAAGAACACGAATATGGTGATGCCGGCAACGGCGATTGCGTAGTTCGGCACGAGAAATGCCAGAACGACATACGCAGCGATTGTGATCATGACGATTGACTCAGTGTTGGTTGCCGGTGTGATTCCGATGAGCGAGCCGGCGATTGCTACCCCAACCAAGGTTCCGGCCACTCGAAGTGTCACCTTCTCAACCGTTCCGTCTCGATCGGGGCGTGAGATCCACGCCACGGTCATAGGTATCCAATACGAGTGGGGGAACGTCA
>CAIKHC010000058.1 GCA_903827085.1 uncultured Candidatus Nemicrothrix sp.
GAGTCTCGGTTGATCTGATTGAAGCGGTACCAGCCGTATCCCGCGACAGCGGCAAAACCCACTGCGATGAGTACAACAACCCCGATGCCAACTTTGAGAACACGCTTGCCAGTCTTGGGTGGCTTGGCATGTCGAAAATTCGGCTTCGGCGCCGCGCCTGAGGGCCCAGCCTTTGGCGGGGTCTTCGACGAGCCAAGTACCCGACGACCGGGCGAACTGGCGTTGCGTCGAGGAGGTTGACCCGGATCCCATGGGGGAACGGACCCTCCCGACGTGGGGGGTACATCGGACATGAAAGGGTCAGGGTAGTCGGGGCCGTTTCCGACACTCCGTCACCCCAACCGAATCAGGCTGTGACCTTGGGCTCCTTGGGCAGTCCAAGCACTCGTTCACCGACGATATTGCGCTGAATCTGCGATGTTCCGCCCCAAATGGTCTCGGAGCGGCTGAAGAAGAACGAGGACTGGAGCGCGTTGGCGGGATAGGCCGGATCGACCGCACGACGGCCGTAGCCAGGCACCGACTCTTCCGTTCCGGCATTGCCGAGCAGAAGTTGTGCTTCAGGCCCAAGCACATCCATCGCGAGCGCCATCACTTGCTGGTGGTACTCGCTCCAGAAGATCTTGTTCGTTGCACCAAGTGCCGCAACACCGAAGTCTTTGCGATCCTGGACCACTGCCGTGAGCGAGCGAAGGCCGTTGATGCGCATGATCTGCACCTTCGACCATGCAAGCGCAATGCGCTGACGAATCATCGGATCTTCAATAGTGCCGTTCTTCTTTGCCACAGCGATGATGTGGTTCAGTTCGGTTTCGAAGCGGCGATAGCCCGTCGTCGCCGAAGTGCCTCGTTCGAAGCCCAGTGTGGTCATTGCGACAGCCCAACCATTGTTCAGGCCACCAACAACGTTCTCTTTCGCACAACGCGCATCAGTAAGGAACACCTCGGCAAATTCTGCAGAGCCATCGATTTGCTTGATCGGGCGAACCTCAACACCTGGCTGATCCATCGGACACAGCAAATAGGAAATGCCCTTGTGCTTCGGCGCGTCGGGATCGGTACGACAAAGAATGAACACGTAGTCAGCGATGAAACCCTGAGTGGTCCAAATCTTCTGACCGTTGATAACCCACTCGTCACCGTCAAGCACAGCCTTGGTTCCGAGGTTGGCCAGATCAGAACCGGCATCGGGCTCGCTGAATCCCTGACACCACGCGATGGTGCCCGAAAGAATCTTGGGAAGGAATTCCTTCTTCTGCTCTTCGGTACCCCACTGGAGAATGGTTGGACCAACAAGCGTGTCGCCGAAGAAGTCGGCGCGCATCGGTGCGCCGGCATTCGCGAATTCTTCTGCCACCACAACGGCCTTCATGGTGGAGAGACCCTTGCCGCCGTACTCGGCCGGCCACGAGGCGCAGATCCAACCGCCGCCATAGAGCTTGGATGTCCATTCCTCAAGAAACAGCGCGCGCTCGTCGGCACTCATTTCGAATCCGGGTTCGAACCAACCCTTCGGCAGGTTCTCTTCAAGCCACCCGCGAACTTCGCTGCGGTAGGCCTCGGCGTCTTCCGGATAGTTCAGGTCCATGGGCGACAGTCTTCCGATGAAGGCCTATGCCGTCCAATCGTTCTGTCAAAGGGCAGCGAACCCTTGCCTGCGGGGTAGATTCACCTCCCATGAGCGCCACCGAGACTCCAATCAAAGCCGAACGCTGGACCTTTCAGTGGCAGGAACTCTTTAGCGAGGTCATTACCTCCGGCCTGTGCACCGGCTGTGCCGGCTGCGTCATCGCCTGCCCTCACGATGTCATCGGGTACAACCACGAGGCTGGTGGCTACAAGCCGTTCCACATCGAGGACGAACTCGGCCCCACCGATTGCGGTCACGGACAAAAGGGCTGCACCAGTTGCACCCGCGCGTGCCCACGTTTCCGAGCATGGGAACCGCAAGCAAACGAACACCTCTTCGATCGCGAACGTGCCGACGATGAAGTTGCTGGCATCTACAGCGACATTCTTCTCACCCGTGCATCGGACGACATGGTCCACCGCATGGGCCAAGACGGCGGCTTGGTGTCGGCACTTCTCATTTGGGCCCTCGACAACGACTACATCGACGGCGCGCTTACCTCCTACCTCGAAGGCGGCGATGCAGCGACCTGGAAGGCCATCCCCGGCGTTGCCACCAATCGCGAAGAAGTACTCGCAGGTGCTGGCAGTCGCTACACCTACTCGGCCAACACACTCGCAATGGACGAAGCCAAAGAACGCGGCCTCAAACGACTCGCTCTCGTTGGCATGAGTTGCCAGTCCTCAATCGCACCAGTCATGTGGTCGCGAAAGATCGGCAAGGTTTCCAAGCCGATCGTGTTCAACATCGGCTTGCTTTGCTCAAAGAC
>CAIKHC010000059.1 GCA_903827085.1 uncultured Candidatus Nemicrothrix sp.
CATGTTGATCACGACGCTCTTCTCGTTGGGCACCGGACGATTTACCGCAGAGACGATGCCCGAGGTCACTGTTTGCTCAAGCCCATAGGGACTGCCGACAGCAACGGCGATCTGGCCAACATTCGGCTTCACTGATGCCAACTTTGCAGCGGGAGCAGCAAGTCCAACAGCGCGAACAACGGCGATGTCTGTGCCTGTATCGGCACCAAGTACCTGGCCCGTCACTGCGGTGCCTTCCGAATCACGAACGGTCACCGTGCTCGCGGTGCCAACCACGTGAGCGTTGGTGATGAAGAGATCCGTGTCGTAGGCAACGCCAGATCCAACGCCGTCGGTGGTTTCAATCTGCACGACCGATGGGCTCACTGTTGCTGCGACATAGGCAATCGGCTCGGAGCCCGGATCGATCGTGACTGCTGTTGTCGTGACCTGACCGCTTCCTGCAGAACTGCGGATGACTGTGGTGGTGTTGTCATCGACAAGCGATCGAAGGCCGAAGCCAAGTCCGAACAGACCCACAACAACGACACTGGCAACCACAACCCGAAGGAACGAATTCGAACGGCGCGGCCCAGACGGCGTGGCGGCACGTTCTGGCGGCGGAGTCGGAGCTCCACCCCACGGAGCCGGCGTTGAAACCGGAGGCACGGGAGGCGCGGGTGGTGCCGGAACGCCGGGGCCACCGCTCCCCCACGCTGGGGGCACCGGGGGTTCCCACGTACCAGCCGGTGTCGGCGGGGTTGGGGGCTGAGGTGGCATTGCGGGGGGCTGGTTATCCCAGGTCATTTAGAATCGGCTCCTGCAACAGTTTCGGATCGAATGGTACGGACACCTTGAGGTGAACGTGACTGCAACGTACTGAGAGGCAGCGAAAGCCGAACGAAAGTCGAGAATTCTTCGGCGAGAGACAAAATGTCTAGGCCATCGCTATCGGTGGAGGCGGGAGAGGTGACGGTGGTTCTGCCGGCGCCAGCGCCGGTAACCAGAGAGCAAAGGCAGATCCGTGATCTACCTGCGACACCAACTTCACTTCGCCGCCATGGGCTTCGGCGATCTGCCGGACGATGGTGAGGCCAAGGCCACTTCGTCCCTGTTCGCGACCCGCCCTGGGGTTGCCGCGCCAAAACCGCTGGAAGACCCGATCTCGGTCAGACGGATCAATACCCGGTCCTTGGTCCTCGACCGCCATCCAAACCCACGGGCCATCGAGCCCACCTCGGAGTCGAACCGTGCTGCCTTCGGGGGCATAGCGAATGGCATTGGCTAAGAGATTCCCGAGCGCTTGGCGAAGCGCCAAACGATCTCCGATAACCCAAAGCCCCGAGTCGGCGTGATGCACAAAGTGAACACCAGCAGCAACAGCAGGCGCATTGAACTCTTCGGCGGCTTCATCGATGAGTTGCGCGACATCGACTGGATCGCGCTCGAGAGACAGCGTTCCTTTACGCGCATAGACGAGTAGATCATCGACCAGTCGAGCCATGCGCTCTGAGGAACGTTCAACGACTTCTGCCGTGCGACGGAGATCATCCGCGCTCGCATCGGGATCAGAAAGCGTGACTTCAAGGTTGGTGCGAATCACCGCAAGTGGATTGCGAAGTTCGTGGCTCGCTTGGTGAATGAACTGACGTTGGCCTTCAAACGCTTCGTCAAGACGACCAAGCATGTCGTCGAAAGTGTCGGCGAGTTGACGTAGTTCATCGTTCGGCCCGCCCAGATCGATCCGCTGTTTGAGATCACTCGCTTGAATTTCACGCACCGAATTAGAGATTTCGCCAAGCGGCCGGAGCATGCGGCCACTCACGATCCAGCCGACAACCAGACTCGTGAAAAACAACGCCAGCAACGACCAAAACGAATACACCCGCAACGCGTCGAGAGCCCGTTCGTTCACTGACCGCTGCACCAATTGCGCCTGATCCGGCTGAATGAATGTGATGCCCCCAACCTGGAATGCAGTTGCGGAGATCTTCTGATTATTCAGCGAATTATGGAGACCCAGATAGATGCCACCAACAACAAGTGCGGCAAGACCAAAAACAAGGACCGACCACACCGCAGTGAGACGAAAGCGGATCGAGCCCATCCATGCAGGCAGACGCTTTGAGGCTCGGTAGCTACGTGAATGGAGTCGCGTGCGAACTGCGCTATTCGACCGCGTTGGTTCCGTAGCCAAGTCCGGCTGATCGTGGTCTGCCCCAGAGAGATGCGGATCAATCATGGATCGAGCAATCGGTATCCGGAACCGATGAGGGTTTCGATGAGCGGCGTTTCGTCGTCAATGGAGACCTTGCGGCGGAGTGTGCCAACCGTTACGCGGACCGTATTGGTAAACGGATCTGCATGTTCATCCCACACGTGTTCGAGCAATGTCTCCTGCGAAATCACTTCACCTGCGTGCAACATGAAATAGCGAAGGAGTGCAAACTCTTTCGCGGTGAGATCGAGTCGACGCGATCCGCGCTTTGCCTCATGTCGCGCGTCATCGACTTCAAGTTCGCCAACCACCGTGACCGATGAAACGGCTCGGGAATCGCGACGCAGCAATGAACGCACTCGCGCCAAGAGTTCTGGAAACGCGAATGGCTTCACGAGATAGTCATCGGCACCGTCGTCGAGGCCGGCAACACGATCCTCGAGCCCGTCACGAGCTGTGAGCATCAGGATTCGGGGCTGAGGGTCGACTTCGGCCCTCACCCGTCGGCACACCTCGCGACCATCAATACCGGGCATCGTGATGTCGAGGCACAGCAGGTCGTAGGTCGTGACCATGACCTTGTTGAGCGCATCGGCACCATCGTTGGACACGTCGACTGCGTACCCCTCGCGACGTAAACCTCTCGCCACGGCCTCGGCCAAATCGACTTCATCATCAACGACAAGAACTCGCACGGAATTGACGGTACCGCCCCTGACTCCCCTCTTCATTGCACTTACGGCCGGAAACCCAAAGAGCGCGACCCACGACAAAATTCATTCCCGGCTTTATGGTGGTCTTCGGTCCGATGTGGTCTCCTTCGCTCCATGACCGCGACCCATAACCTCCCAACCTCCCCACATCCCCTCCAGGAGCCCCTGATGTCCGATCCGTCGTTCCCCTCCTCCCCAAGCCCGACACCCGCCGACGCAACCGCTGCCCCGTCGGCCGATGCGGCGCTTCTCGAAGCGGCACTTATGGAGATGAAGAAGGTCATCGTCGGCCAAGACCGTGCCATCGAGCGACTCTTCGTCGGCCTTCTTGCTCGCGGTCATGTGCTGCTCGAAGGCGTACCCGGCCTGGCCAAAACCCTTGCCGTGGAAACGCTCGCCACCGTGATCGGCGGTAATTTCAACCGCCTGCAATTCACCCCCGACCTGCTTCCAGCCGATCTCATTGGCACTCGAATCTTCCGTGCATCAAAGGAGACCTTCGATATTGAGTGGGGTCCCGTCTTTGCCAACATCGTTCTGGCTGATGAAATCAATCGCGCTCCAGCCAAGGTGCAGTCCGCTCTTCTCGAGGTCATGGCCGAGCATCAGGTGTCCATCGCCGGCACCACGAAAAAGGTTCCCGAGCCGTTCTTGGTGCTCGCCACCCAGAACCCCATCGAGAGCGAAGGCGTGTACCCACTCCCCGAGGCCCAGCGAGACCGTTTCCTCATGAAGGTTGTCGTCGGTTATCCGACCGCAGCTGAAGAAGCCCAAATCGTTGCGCGCATGGCAGTCGGTGCACCAAAGGCGCAGCAAGTACTCAGCCTCGAACAACTCGTCGAGCTGCAGACATCTTGCGATGCGGTGCACGTTGCACCCGCGGTTGCCGATTACGCCGTTCGCCTCGTTCTCGCCACTCGCGAACCTGCGGCCTACGGACTTCCTGAACTCGCTGAGCTCATCTCATGGGGCGGAAGCCCAAGAGCTTCACTTGGCCTTGTCGCTGGCGGTCGTGCGCTCGCTCTCATGCGGGGACGTTCCTATGTCTTGCCGCAAGACATTTTCGACATCGCACCCGATGTCTTGCGTCACCGCATCGTGCCGTCCTACGAAGCGCTCGCGCAGGGACTCTCCGTTGAACAGATCCTCGCCCGCCTTCTGTCCACCGTGCATGCGCCCGTCATTGCTCCGTCGCAGAACCCGACCGCAGTCACCGGCCGTTGAGCGCCAAAAAAACTGCGGCCCCTTCAATAGATGGAACGCCCGCCGCAGAGATTCTGCGTCGCCTTGAAATCAGTGTGACTCGTCGGCTCGATGGACTCCTCCAGGGCGACCACCGCGGCCTCACACCGGGGCACGGTTCTGAACCCGGAGAAATTCGTGCCTACCAACCAGGCGACGACGTCCGCCGCATCGATTGGAACGTGACCGCACGACTCGGCGAGACCCATGTTCGCGACAGCGTTGCTGATCGCGAACTTGAGACATGGATCCTTGTCGATGCATCTGCATCGCTTGCGTTCGGAACGGCAACCTGTGAGAAGCGTGATCTCGCTCTTGCGGGGGTTGCGGCTACTGGTTTTCTCACGGCACGGACTGGCAACCGAATCGGCGCAATGACGATCGGTCCCAACGGCGCATCGCCACCCATTCCGGCACGCTCAGGGCGCGTGCATATGCAGGCACTCCTCCGCCAGGTCTTGAGTGCGCTCAACGATCCTCAGCCTGGCCGCACCGATCTCACTACTGGCTTCCAACGCATCGCCGGCACGGCCAAGCGACGCGGACTCATTGTTGTGATCTCTGACTTCCTCGACCCCGGCCCGTGGGACGCAGCTCTTCGCACCTTGGCTCTGCGCCACGACGTCTTATGTATCGAGGTTGTTGATCCCGTCGAACTGGAGCTTCCTAACGTCGGAATGCTGTTGCTCCACGACGCCGTCACCGGTAGCGAAATCGAAGTACCGACAGGTAACGCAAAGTTTCGTGAGCGCTATGCCCATGCCGCCGCCAATCAACGAGCCACAATCGCAGCTCGTATCCGTGCAACGAGTGCCGATCATTTAGTACTTCGAACTGATCGCGACTGGCTGCTTGACCTCGCCCGATTCGTTTCTCGTCGACGCGACCGCATTGATTCACTTTCTCGATCTGCTGCGCATGGATCTGGAAACGTCGGAGCAATTGCGGGAGCGACATTGACCACTGGAGTCACCCGATGATGGGTATTTCATTCCTCAGCCCATGGCGATTGCTTCTGCTTTTCGTCGTCGTTGCCCTCGGCATCACCTATGCCTTGTTTCAAAAGCGCCGTTCGAAATATGCGGTGCGGTTTACCAACCTCGAACTACTCGAGTCCATTGCGCCGAATCGACCTGGCTGGCGACGCCATATCGCCGCTGCGGTGCAACTTGTTGCGCTCGCTGCATTGGTGTTGGCCTTCGCTCAGCCCGTGCACGACGTGAAGGTTCCACGTGAACGAGCAACGGTCATGCTTGCGCTTGACGTATCGCTCTCGATGGAAGCAACCGACGTGAAGCCTGATCGCATTGAGGCAGCAAAGGCGGCAGCGACAGCGTTTCTTGACGATGTCCCGGCTCAGTTCAACGTTGGCCTCGTGACCTTTGCCGGAAGCGCAAAGATTCGTGTCGCCCCCACTACCGATCGTCAGCAGGTTGCCAACGCCATTCAAAACGCTCAACTCGCCGATGGAACAGCAATAGGCGATGCGATCGATGCCAGCCTTGATGCTCTCGGAGATGTTCCGCCTGCCCCCGACGGCGCAGCGGTACCCGCAGCAATCGTGCTGCTGTCCGATGGCACAACAACGATGGGAACGCCAAACGCCACTGCGACGCAACGTGCGATCGATGAAGGTGTCCCCGTTTCAACGATCGCTTTCGGCACGCCGACCGGAACTGTCACGTTGCCCAATGGCCAGATGGTCAGTGTGCCTGTCGATGCACCCTCGCTTGAGGCGATCGCAAAGCAGTCTGGGGGCAACTTCTACGAGGCATCCACGCAGAACCAGTTGACTGACGTTTATTCGAAGATCGGATCCTCGATTGGGTATGACGAGGTGGAGTCATCACTCACACAGTGGTTCGTTGCCGCCTCGTTCCTCACGCTCGTTCTGGCCTCAGGCCTCGCACTGGCTTGGTCGAACCGACTTCCGTAGTACCTGCGGTGCAGAACGCCAACGGCCCACCGACTTCTCGGTGGGCCGTTGTTCGTTTTCCGAATGGTGATTTCAGACTCGCTACGACGAAACCTTTTCGCTGACGACTCGTGATGAACCACCAGGCTGCATCGATACGCCATACAGACAATCAGCGGCTTCCATCGTGCGCTTCTGATGGCTCACGATGACGAGCTGAGCATCGTTACGGAATTCCGCAACGAGACCAAGGAATCGGCTGAGGTTCATGTCGTCGAGGGCGGCCTCGACTTCGTCCATCACGTAGAACGGCGATGGACGACTGCGGAAGACTGCAAACAAGTAGGCCAAGGCGGTGAGCGAACGCTCTCCACCAGAGAGCAACGAAAGCTTTCGAACGTTCTTGCCAGAAGGCTTTGCCTCAACCTCAATACCGGTAAGCAGCAAGTTGTCGGGCTCGGTGAGCTTCAGTCGACCCTCACCACCTGGGAACAGCGTTTGGAACAGCGCTTCGAAGTTGGCAGCGACATCGGCGAATGCAGCAGCAAACACGCTGACGATTTCGCCATCGATTGCACGAATCACCTTGGCGAGTTCACGACGACTTTCCTTGACATCTTCGAGTTGCTGCTCAAGGAACGTGTGACGTTCCTGCAGGGCATCGAATTCTTCGAGCGCCAACGGATTGATCGGACCCATGAGGCGGAGGTCGCGTTCAAGTTCGCGGGCTCGGCCGGCAGCGGTCGCGCCTTCGGCGAGTTCGGGACATTCGCTGGCGATTGCGACATCGGGCTCGCAGTCGAGGTCGCGTCGAAGCGCTTCAACTGCTGCTTCGATACGCATCTCGATTTCAGCATGATCAATTTCGGCTCGCTGCAATCGTTCACGAACCTCGCCGAGACCGCGTTCCTGATCGGCACGCTGACGACGAAGGCCATCGAGTCGACCGGCGACGCCGCGAGCAGCCTCGGACTGCCGACGACGACGCTCACGGAAATCGCTGAGGCGACCTTCAATAAGGGCTGAGCGATCCTGGACGAGCGCTGACAAACGATCGAGTGCGGTTTGAGCGCGATCGAGTTCGAGGCGGCGAGCTTCGGCGGCCTCGCGTTCTGCGGCAGCACCTTCGAGCCGGGTTTCCACCTCGGCCAGTCGGCCGGTGAGGAACTGTCGTCGTTCGACAACCGCAACGCTTCGAACTTCGAGATCGCTGCGTCGCGATCCAACTTCGGCCGCTTGTTCTTCAAGACGGGCGCGAGACTCGGCCATGCGCCGGGCCGACGCGGCGAGTTCATTGTCGGCCGCTTCGAGATCGGGAAGCATCCCCTCGAGTTCGGAGATACGTGCATCTTCACGAGTCACGCGGTCGGTGAGTTCGCCAAGATGATCGCTGAGTGCTTCGGCTTCGGTGGCCGCATCGCGACGGTCGGTCTCGGCTCGCTGCAGACGGTCACCGGCTGCAGTGAGTCGGGAATCGTTTGCATCGAGATCGCGAGCAAGACCAGCTTCAACGCTTGCGGCTTCGGCCAGTTCGGCTCGTGCCGTTTCGAGCACGCCCGCTGCTTCAGCCGCAACGAGCACTGCTTCGTCGGCACGGTGAGTTGCTTCGTCGAGCGCGGCACCAGTTGCGCCAGCACCAGATGAACCGACTCGCCAACCGCTCACGCCGAATCGATCGCCACTGCTGGTGACAACGATGGCGTCGGGATGCGCAAGCGATGCGTCGACCGCCTGCACCCAGCCGCCATCGATAACAACTGCAGCACCGATGAGCGCGTCAAGAAGTGGTTCGACATCGGGGCGACGAGCTCGGACGTGTCCGCGCAACGGCGCGCCAACAGGCGGAGCGGTGCGCGTGGAGCGACCGGCGCCGAGAGCAAGCACGGCGCCGCTGAGCGATTCCGCGCTAAGCGCTTCAAGCGCTCGGCGACCAGCATCGACCCCATCGACAACAACCGCTGCCAATGCTTCGCCGACGGCAGCTTCAAACGCTGCTTCCCAGCCCGCATCGATTTCAACGAGATCGAGAACGGTGCCAAGGACACCGTCGATACCGGCAAGACGTTCCGTACCAGCACGTGAGCGGGCTTCGTCGAGTGCAAGGGCAAGCGCTTCGACTCGGGCGCTCCAGGCATTCTTTTCGCTTTCGGCGGCACGATGCACTGCTTCAGCCGCTTGCACTGCGGTCTCGG
The DNA here is from genome assembly GCA_903827085.1 of uncultured Candidatus Nemicrothrix sp. Lineage (GTDB taxonomy): Bacteria > Actinomycetota > Acidimicrobiia > Acidimicrobiales > Acidimicrobilacustridaceae > Acidimicrobilacustris > Acidimicrobilacustris europaeus. The sequence continues at coordinate 8,260 of CAIKHC010000059.1, forward strand.
CCTGCGAACGACGAACTTCGGCCGATTCCATGGCTTCGACGAGCGGAAGTTCAGCTGATTCCAACTCGATGAGTTGTGCCCGAAGTAACTCGGTTTCAGAAAGAAGCGTCGCTGCCTTGTCGGCCAGCGCAGTTGCGCGAGTTGCGATGCGATCGCGTTCCTCGCGCGCACGCCCCGATGCAGTGCGAAGTGCGGCGAGTTCGCCACGAACCTCGGCTGCAGCACCTGTAGGAGCTGGCACACCGCTCGCCCACTGTTCTTCAAAGGCCAACCGTTCGGCCGCCAGAAGTCCCTCGGCCTCGACCAGTTCCGCAGCAAGAGGCTCGAACTTCTCTGATTCCGCCCCGACCTCGGCCAGTTCGGCCGACAGCCGTGCTGCTTCGGCTTCAAGCGAAGCAACAACACCCTGATCGATCGACGCGCCACGAAGACGATCAACACCGCGTCGACGTTCGGTGAGCACTGCAGACAGACCTCGAGCTTGCTGGAACAACGACTCGTACGATGCGAGACCGTCGCCGAGATCGTCGCCACCCATCGCGGTGAGTTCCGCCTCGACCGACATAATTTGCGTGTCGAGTTCGGCGAGTGAACGACGGAGGCGTTCTTCTTCTGTAGAAAGCTCAGCGCGCCCGCGCATTCCGTTTTCAAGTCGGGCACGCAAGCCTGCAAGCTCGCGACCGGCAATGAAAATGCGCAATGCCGTGAGTTCAGACACAACACCGGCGTGGCGACGAGCGGCATCGGCTTGGCGTTCAAGCGGACGCAACTGACGGCGCACTTCGCGAAGCAGATCCTGCATACGGGTGAGGTTGCCCTCGGTCGCAGCAAGGCGACGTTCAGACTTTTCTTTGCGGCGGCGATATTTCAGGATGCCGGCCGCTTCTTCGATGATTGCACGACGTTCTTCAGGACGAGCGTTGAGTACCGCATCGATCTGGCCCTGCGAAACAATGACGTGCTGCTGACGACCAACACCACTGTCGGAAAGCAGATCTTGAATGTCGAGAAGGCGACACGGAACGCCATTGAGCGCGTATTCGCTGTCGCCTGAGCGGAACAACGTACGAGTGATTGTCACCTCGTTGAATTCGATGGGAAGCATCCCCGAGGTGTTGTCGATGGTGAGGCTGACTTCAGCGCGACCGAGCGCTGAGCGCTTGGTGGTACCGGCAAAAATAACGTCGTCCATTTTCTGCGAACGCACGGCGGAAGGCGCTTGGGCACCAAGCACCCAACCGATCGCGTCGACCACATTGGACTTGCCAGAACCGTTAGGGCCCACCACAACGGTGACACCTGGTTCGAGATCAAGAGCTGTCGTATCGGCGAAGGACTTAAAGCCCTTCATCGTGAGTCGTTTCAGATACATCAGACCTGACAGACCTCGCAGTAGAAGGTGGACCGACTGGCAACCTTGGTCTTCACGATGTCGTTACGACGACAACGACGACACGGCTGCTTGTCACGGTCATACACCTGATGGTGGCTTTGGTAATCGCCGGCTTTACCGAAAAGATCGACGTACTGGCCGTCGCCCAACGTTGAGCCGTTGTACTTGATTGCTTCGTGCAGAATCTCGACGAGCGAACGGTAGAGGCGACGAATTTCCTGCGTCGTGAGCGAACCAGTTTCGCGGTCGTAACGAAGACCAGAGTCGAACAGGATTTCATCGGCATAGATATTGCCGATGCCAGCGATCATTGACTGATCGGTGAGGAACGCCTTAAGCGACTGACTCTTCGAACGGAGAAGGTGACCGAAGTCGACCCACGACATTGGGGTTTCCACCGGATCGACACCGAGGTTTGAAAGTTCTTCGATCTCAGAAGAGATTTCGTCGGGAGTGGCGAGGAACATCTCGCCAAATGTGCGCGGATCGATGAAGCGGAGTTGGCCACCCTGCGTGAAGGTGATGGTCACATGTGTGTGCTTTTCGACTTCGTCCTTCGGCGTTGCACGACGCAACTGACCTGACATTCGCAAATGAACAATGAGTACCTGTCCATTGTCGAGCGGCATGAGGAGGTACTTCCCTTTGCGCTGTGAACCTGTGATCTTGGCACCGACAAGACCGGTGATGAAGTCCTCGGGACTCTGTCGTTTGATCGACTTCTTCCCGGTGACTTCGACGCTCTTTACCTTGCGTCCGACGACCTCTTTTTCGAGTTCGCGGCGAATGGTTTCTACTTCGGGCAATTCAGGCATCGTGCTGCCCACTCTCATGGTTGGGAACGGTCACCGTCGACAGGTGGTCGAGCGCGGCTTGCGCTGCGGCCTGTTCGGCGCCCTTCTTTGAGCGACCATCGCCTTCGCCGATGACGTTGCCGTCGACCGATACGCGAGCGAAGAATCGCTTCTCGTGATCGGGGCCCTCGGCCCCGAGTTCATAGACCGGCGCCATCGAAAAACGTTGTGCCGTGAGTTCTTGAAGTTGTGACTTGAAGTCGCCGTCACCGGGTTCTTCGGCTGCTGCAGCAATAGGTGCCTCGAACAAACCGAGAACAAGTTCGCGAGCGGCATCGATACCGCCGTCGACAAACACGGCTCCGATAATGGCTTCCAAAGCATCGGACAGGATTGAGGCCTTCGACCTTCCGCCACTGGCGTCTTCGCCCTTGCCTAAGCGGAGAGCGGGACCAACACCGAGATCGGCGGCCACCTTGGCCAACGTTGGTTCGCTTACGACTGCCGACCGAACCTTGGCCAGCAAACCTTCGGGCATTTCCGGATGCGAAGTGAAGAGGTGATCAGTGACGATCACACCCAGCACCGCATCGCCAAGGAATTCGAGCCGCTCGTTCGAGGCCGTGTGACCTGTTTCGGCACACCACGAACGATGCGTAAGCGCGAGCAGAAGAGGCCCGGGCTCGGAGAACCCGTAACCCAAGCGATCGACCAGCGCGGTGACGGCGTTGGAGCTCAGGACCTCAGCCCAGCTTTGCCATGACGTAGTCAACGGCGTCGCGGACGGTCTTGAGATCGGCGAGGTCTTCGTCTTCGATGCGGAAGCCAACACTACGCTCGCCGAGTTCCTCTTCGAGGGCCTCGACCAACTCAATAAGGGCCAGGCTGTCGGCATCGAGGTCGTCGGCGAAGGAATCGCCTTCGTTGATGGCGGTGGGCTCGGTCTCAAGGATGTCGGCCAACCGGTCACGGACCAGATTCAGGACGAACTCTCGGTCGATGGGGCCTTGTTCGACATGGGTCTCAGCGGGCACAACAGTCTCCTCGGACGGCGATGGAACGGGCCGATCGTAGCGGGGTCAAACTTTGCCCGCTTGTGAAAACTGCTGCTCAACGCCCTGCTGGGACGGGACCGAATCGCGGGTTCAGTCGGCGAGGCGAACGGTGGCGGCGATATGACCAACCACATTGGCGTTCACCATGTCGGCGGCAACACGCACCGCGTTCACCATGGCCCGGTCCGAAGAGGAGCCGTGGCTGATGATGCACACGCCATCGACACCGAGAAGCATCGCTCCACCTGTGTTCTCAGGATCAAGCGAGTCGTAAAGCGGCATGAGTGACGGCCAGAGTGCAGCCGCCGCAGCACGAGCTTCGTCAGATGAATCGAAAGCGGCGAGAAGTGAATTGATGATCGACTTCAACGATCCTTCGAGAGTCTTCAACGCGACGTTGCCAGTGAAGCCATCGGTCACCACGACATCGACGTCGTCGGTCATGATGTCGCGTCCTTCGACGTTTCCGATGAACTGAGCGCCGGTTTCACCGATCCACGAACCTTCCGCAAGCAACTTGTGTGTTTCCTTCACAAGCGGATTGCCCTTGGTGGATTCTTCACCGATCGACAACAAACCAACGCGAGGCGACGCGATTCCGAAACGCTGTCTCGCGAACACTGCGCCCATCTGAGCGAACTGCACCAGCCAGTCGGCATTGCATTCAGAGTTTGCTCCGGCGTCAAGCAGCACCGTTGGGGTATCGGCGCCAGGAACAGGAATCGGCGTTGCAATTGCTGGCCTTTGGACGCCCTTGATGCGCCCCATCCGCAACAACGCACTTGCCATTGTGGCGCCGGTGTTTCCCGCGCTCACCATTGCCGAAGCCCTTCCATCGCGAACGGCTTCTGCAGCGCGCACGAGCGATGAATCCTTCATTTTGCGAACGCTTGATCCAGGATCGGCGTCCATCGCAATAACTTCCGATGCTTCGATGACCTCGAGGCCACCGGTGTCGCCAAGATCCGCAGAGCGCCCGACCAATACAACGGGAATACCAAGTTCATCGACGGCGCGACGCGCGCCAGCAACGATTGCGCCGGGAGCGTTGTCGCCCCCCATGGCATCGACAGCGATGGGAAGCATGCGTGCCCTTTCGGGATCAGTCGACGTTGAGAGCCTGGCGGCCGTTGTACCAACCGCAGTTGCCACACACAACGTGCGGACGCTTCACGGCGCCACAACGCGGACAGGTGCTGCGAGCCGGAGTGGCGATACGCCAAGCTGAGGCACGACGGCTGCGGCTCTTGGACTTCGAGGTCTTCTTCTTGGGTACGGCCATGGTCGTTCCTGATTCGGGGGGCGGCACACTGAGCCGCTCGCGGGACCGGGGGGTGCCCCGGGCAGACGGAGGACTCTACTCGCCGAGGTCGCCCGGTTCGAAGTCCAGTTCTGCCAGGGCTGCCCAGCGGGGGTCAGAGATGGGTCCAGAACCCTCAACTTCCTCGGATTCCTCGCCCTCTCCTGCGACCCGGGCTGGGAACAATTCCGGGGCAGGACCTCGGCAATCTGCAGCACACAGCGGGGCGAGGGGCAGTGCCAAGAGCACCGCATCTCGCACCATTGCCTCGAGATTCACGATGTCGTCGGCCATGGCGTAGGTCTCGCCCTCAACGGGACGAGGTTCGAAGATTTCCCGGATCTGAGCTACCGATCGACCTTCGACGGGCTGCAGGCAGCGTCGACATTCACCCACCCACGGGGTCGTGATGCTGCCCGTCGCAACGAGTCCATTACTAAGGGTCTCAAGTTCAAGATCAAGATCGATCGTCGCGCCGTCCGGCACCGTGGCCGAGGTGATCGCTAAACCAGGGAGCTCGACCGATTCAGTGAACTGACGCCGTGCTCCGGGATGTCGACGAAGGTCTGCGATCGGCACGACCAAAGGTCGGTAGGTCATCGATTACGCGAGATCCTGATCGAAGAAGTTCGAAGCGGCGTCGCGAATCGTCTGAGTTGGATGGTTCGAAGATGGGGGTGGCGGAAGGTCGGAGTAGCGATCCTCGACCACGGTAAGACGCGGACGATCGTCGTAGACGTCGTAGTCGTCGTCGAACGGAAGTGCTCCGTCGTCCCAAGAGTCGGAGTTGACCATGCCCTCGGCGTCGTACAAGGCGGGCGCATCATCAAGTTGCGAAAGTTCGTCGTAGACCGAAGGTTGCGAGGGCGGTGCGGAAAAGTCTTGACCTTGCTCGTCGTAGATTTCCTGTTCGGAGGCACCTTCGACGCCGTGTTCGGCAGCAGCCGCTGCTTCGGCAAGAAGATTGGTGCCCTGCAACTTCGCTCGGCCAGCGCCAACGAGTTTCTGCGTACGTTCCAGCACGATTTCGAAACTGGCGAGTTTCTGATCACAGAAGTCTTCGACCTCGTGACGCAATCGACGAGCATCTGCTTGGGCAGCATCGACGATGTCGTACGCCCGTTGTTCGGCGGCTTTCACGACCTCGGTGCGCTGCACCATACGTTCGGCTCGGGTACGCGCTTGTTCGATGACGTCGTCGGCTTCGTGGCGCGTTCGAGCAAGGAATTCTTCGCGTTCCTTAAGCAACCAACGAGCAGCACGGAGTTCCTCGGGCAAGGATTCGAGCGCTTCATCGAGAAGAACAAGAACCTCGTCCTTCACGATCATTGATGAAGCAGACAACGGCACATCACGCGCGTTCTCGATCAGGTCGCGCAGCGTGAGCAGCAGGTCTTCGGTCTCGGCCGGGTGGTACTGCGCGCCGACCGATGGCGGAGTGAGATCGATCTCGATGTCGTGATCGTCGAATGAGGGATTGTCGTACTGGCTCACGATCCGTACTTCTCCTGAAGTCGTTTGGCAACGGCCGGTGGCACCATGGGTGTCACGTCGCCGCCGAAGCGGGTGATCTCTCGAAGCAACTTCGACGCAAGGAACGAGTTCCCTGAGGCCGAAGGGATGAACAACGTGTCCACGCCTGAAATTTTCTGGTTCATCTGCGCCATCTGCAGTTCGCTCTCAAAGTCGGAGACAGCACGCAGACCCTTCACGATGAAGTCGGCGTCCATTTCCTTTGCGAGATCGACAACGAGCGATGCGAACATCGTGACCTTGACATTGGGAAGGTGTGCGACTGATTCCTCGAGCATCTCTCGACGCTCATCGAGCGAGAACAATGGCTCGCCCTTCTGAGGGTTACGCATGGCAGCAACGATGACCTCGTCGAACAGACGCGACGCAGTCGCGATGATCTCAAGGTGACCGTTATGGATCGGGTCGAACGATCCCGGGTAAAGCACTCGGGTCACGGAGACTCCGGACTGTCGGGGGGCAGTAGGACGCTTACGAGCGTACCCCCGTACCTCTTCTCCCTACGTGCATCCCATCCAGTCGGAAGCGTGATCTCTCGCGCTGATTCGGCAACAACGACACCGCCTGCAGCGATGTAACTCACAAGGTCAAGGACTTCAGACCACAGTTCGTCATCGGCCACGTAGGGCGGATCGATCAGCACGAGATCAAACAAAGGGAGTGACGAGCTTTTTGCTGCGTCTCTCAACCACCCCATTGCGTCTTGGGCCACAACTGTGGCTTGACCAAGAAATCCCGTTGTTTCAAGGTTGGTGCTGATGGCTTTGCGGGCGTCACGGCCATGGTCAACGAATACGCACGAGGCCGCCCCGCGAGACAGAGCTTCAATTCCCAGGGCACCAGAGCCGGCAAACAGATCGAGCACCCGTGCGTCGTCGACTGCATCAAGACTGACGAGCGAGTTGAACATCGACTCTCGAACGCGATCAAGGGTAGGACGGGTATCGCTCCCTTCAGGAGCCACCAATCTGCGTCCTCTTGCTTGGCCGGCAACAACCCTCATGCCGGCGACCGTACCCTGTGACGATGGATGCCGAACTCGGAATGACCTGCGTCGACTGCGGAGGCACCCTTCACCCGTTGTCCTACCCACCCGAGGACGGCTGGGAACCAGGCGATGTTGTGGCCTATCGCTGCCCCGATTGCAACGAACGATTCGACATCGTCCTTGGCGATCCGTCGGACGACGACGACCGTTACTGACACGAGGTCACACCATGGGTATCGACGCTGACGTTCACAATCTTGTTGGCCGCTATTGCGATGCAGTGCTTCGCGTTGACGTCGCGGAGTTTTCCGACACGTGGGCCGACGACGCCCGTTGGCTGATTCCCGGCGACGGCATCATCGAAGGCCGCGCCAGTATTTCGGCGACGTTCGAAAAGATTCGACCGACATACAAGCAATGTGTGCAAGAAGTTCTCAATGGAACCATTTCGTATGTCGACGGCGACAACGCAAGCGCTCGTTGGCAGATCCGCGAACTTCAGTGGCGCAACGACGGAACGATCAGCGAACTCATCGGTGTGTACCACGACGTCATGACCCGCGACCTCGACGGCGTTCTGCGATTCACTCAACGCGACTTTGAGTTGATCTACAGCGGTCCGATCGACGGAAGCGGAACGTTGCGACCACCGCGTTCGTTGTAGGCCAACGACGTTAAGCGGTCAGTCAAGAAGTGCAACGAGGATGTCGGCCAGCTCGGCAGGCCGAGCAACCATCGGCGAATGATCGCCGGGCATCTCAACAACATCGGCACCCATACGTTCAGCAACTGCGCGCTGGCCGTCGACGAGAAGAATCGGATCGTCGGTGCACACGACATAGGTACTTGGCGTTGAACGCCACGCCGCCTTTTCGACAATGACAGCGCCACCCGTATTCCCCGAGCGGAGTTTCGTTGCCCAGCGCGCTGCCTCGGTCGGATCGATGTCGGGGTAGAAAACCTGTGCTGCAAATTCTGGGTCGATAAACGGCAGTCCGTCGTCGTCGACACGCATGGTGGTGAGGAATTGCTCGCCGATTGTCATTGGACCACCGCTGCCCAACTCGCCCGCATCGGGGCCGAGTGCAGTGAGATACACCAACCGTTCAACCGACGGGTGATTTCCCGCAACCGTGACGACTGCGCCACCGTACGAATGACCAAGAAGGATGACGGGACCGTCGATGGTGTCAAGAACCGCGGTTACCGCCGCTGCATCTTCAGTGAGGTCGGTAAGTGGAAGATCGACAAGAGCAGTAGTGACCCCACGCGCCTCGAGTTCGGCGACCAGCGGCTCGAAGCACCAACTGCCATGAAATGCACCGTGGGTAAGAACGATTGTTGTCATGGCCGCACATTAGAGCCGAGCGATCAACTTTTCATGAGGAAGTCGATGTCGTCAGCCTTGAGGAAGAGATCAACTTCTTCGGCCAACAGTTCGTGCTTCACAAGTTCGGGATCGGCATCGAGAATCTCAATCGCGATTTCCCGAGCTGTCACCACCCACTCGCGATCTCGACGAAGCGATGCCAGCTTCAGGTCATTCTGGCCTTTCTGCCGCTCCCCCATGATCGTTCCTTCGCCACGAAGATCGAGATCAACTTCAGCGAGTTCGAAACCATCGGTGCTTCGAACAAGCGCTTCGAGTCGTGCTTCACCATCAGGAGTTTTCGATTCCCCAACCAGCCAGCAAAACGACTTCGCTGCCCCTCGCCCGACACGACCACGCAACTGATGCAACTGGGCGATACCAAAGCGCGTGGCATCAAGAATGACCATGACGCTGGCGTTGGGCACATCCACGCCAACTTCAATAACCGTCGTTGAAACGAGTGCATCGAGTTCGCCGGCGCGGAACTGCGTCATCACGGCGTCCTTCTCGTCGGATTTCAGTCGGCCATGCAAGAGGCCCACCCGCAGCCCGGAAAGTTCCCCGTGACTCAGTTCTTCATACATTTCTTGAGCAGACCGAACTTCGAGTTTTTCACTTTCTTCGATCAACGGACACACCACATAGACCTGGCGACCAGCAGCGATTTCATCGCGGACCTGCTGCCACACCTCGAGTTCGTCCATGTCGTTCTGTGCCCAACGCGTAACGATCGGCGTACGGCCTGGAGGAAGTTCGTCGAGAACTGAAACATCGAGGTCGCCGTAGACCGTCATTGCTGCGGTGCGCGGAATCGGTGTTGCGGTCATCACCAACACATCAGGCATGGCGTCGCCTGCGCCCTTGTCGCGCAATGCCGCTCGTTGTTCAACACCAAAGCGATGCTGTTCATCGATCACCACAACGCCAAGCGACTTGAACTCAATGCCCTCAGAGATCAATGAATGCGTGCCGATCACGATGTCGAGATTTCCCGCCGCCATGTCTTCGAGAATCTTGCGACGATCGGGCGCCGAAATTCGATTCGTGAGCAATGCAACTCGCAACGAACGATCCATTCCCGCGCCGCCGAACAAATTGCCTTCGTCAGTATCGGGAACCGTGAATCCTTCAAGAAGATGTTTGATGCCTAGGTGATGCTGTTCGGCCAGAACTTCGGTCGGTGCCATCAGCGCGGCCTGATGACCACCCTGCACCGCAACCAACATTGCACTCACCGCAACAACGGTCTTTCCCGCACCAACGTCACCCTGCAACAAACGATGCATGGGGTGACCTTTGGCGAGGTCTTCGTTGATCTCGCCAATCGTTCGAGCCTGCGCTCCCGTCAGCTCATACGGAAGCACATCGTGAAAACGCTTCACTAACAGCCCGCCGCCGTCGCCGACCGCATGTGCAATGCCCACTGCAGTGCGTTCGAGTTCTCGTTTGCGCCGGACCAGTTCCACCTGCACGCGCAACAACTCGTCGAACACCAGTCGCTTTCGGGCAGCAGCCGATTCCGCCATTGATTCGGGCATATGGATGGCACGAAACGCTTCAGTCCTTGCAACGAGATCAAGCCGGTCGAGCAAGGATTCATCGAGCGGCTCGGCGAAATCGCCGGCGCGGCGCAATGTCTCTTCACAAAAACGAGCGATATCCCACGACGCGATTCCTGCTTTCTCGGACTGACCGTAGACAGGGAGGATGCGGCCAGTCCGGTTGCCGATGAGATCGACAACCGGATTCGTCATCTTGCGCTTTCCGCCGTAGAGCTCGAGCTTTCCGAAGAAGACTGCGTCAAGCCCCGGTTGTAATTGTTTCTCGCGAAATGGTTGTCCAAAGAACGTGACATCCATCGACGCAGTGCCGTCGGTGACGGTCACGATGACCATCGACTTGCCCTTACCAGTGCGACGCTGCGTCGAACGCTTCACGTTGACCAGAATCGCTGCTTCTTCGCCCACTTCAAGATCGGCGATCTTCGCTTCTTTCGTCCGATCGATATAGCGGCGTGGGTAATGCATCAGTACATCGAGTACCGAACGAATACCCATCTTTTCGAGCGAGGCCGCCTTTGTCGCGCCAATACCTTTGAGCTCGCTTGCCGGCAGGTTGGCGAGTTGTGCCAACCGACGTCCCACGATCTCGCTCACTCGATACCGAAAAGGTAGGGATAAAGCGGCTGACCGCCGTGATGCACTTCAACCTCGCAACCAGGACGATTGTCGTGCACCCACACTTCAAGATGTCGTGTAGCCGCAGGCGTTGCGCCTTCGCCCTCGATGATCGTGACGATTTCATGATCGTCGCTCACGATGCGGGCAAGCAGAGCAGAAGCCGCTTCGGAAAGATCCGGATTGATCGAAATGATTCCGTCGCGAGCGATACCGAGCCAGTCGCCTTCGCTGATCGGACCAGCATCACTACTTGAATCACGAACGGCCCGAGTCAGTTCGCCAGCAACAACATGCGCAGCAGCTTCGGACATTGCGTCGACATTCGAAGCAGCGGTGCCTTCCGGGTCATAGGCCAGCAATGACGCGAAACCTTCGGCAACACCACGCGTGGGGACAACACGAACGTTTTTCGTGGTCATGGCATCGACCTGTTCGGCCACCGGGATGATGTTCTTGTTGTTTGGCAACAACACAACGTCGTCGGCCGGTGCCGCTTCAACCGCTTCAAGCAATTGCGCAGTTGACGGGTTCATGGTTTGGCCGCCAGTGACGATCACCTGCACGCCAAGCGAATGGAAGATGCGACGAATGCCATCGCCAACCGAAACCGCAACAACCGCACACGGCACGGGATCGTGCGTTGTTGCTGGTTCGGGGTTCATTGGTACGGCCTCGCGTACCCAACGCTCCTCTTCAACTTCTTCGAGAAGATCAGTGACGCGGATGGAACGCGGTCGACCAATGTCGACGGCGGCGTCGATCGTTGCGCCGATGTCATCGGTATGAATGTGGCAATTCCAAATTCCGTCGCCACCTACGACAACAATTGAATCGCCGAGTGTTGACCACACATCTTTGAAACCGGGCACCGCTTCATCGGGCGCTTCGAGGAAGTACATGACTTCATAGCGAAGACTTGCGAGTGAACCGTCGTGGGAGCCGTCGCCATGAGCAGCATCGAAGGCATCGAGAAATTCTGCCGACGCGCCGGCTGGATCTTCCGCCGCTTCAGGAATCGGTCGGCCACACACAATGTTGAGCGCAACGTCGAACATCAGCATGAGGCCGGTGCCGCCAGAATCAACTACCCCAGCGTCGGCCAAGACCTGCAGCATCTCAGGAGTACGTGCGAGCGCATCGGTACCCGACGCATGGGCTGCTTCGAGAACACCGAGAAGATCGGAACCAGCATCGGCAGCGGCTCGGCCACCTTCGGCAGCGACGCGCACAACAGTGAGGATCGTTCCTTCGACCGGCTTCATGACTGCGCCGTAGGCAGCAGTGGCTGCGGCGTCGAGTGCAGTAGCGAAGGCGGCGCCATCAATCGCGGGAGCAGCGCGGAACTCGGCGGACAGTCCACGCAGGATCTGCGAAAGGATCACGCCCGAATTTCCGCGAGCGCCCATGAGCGATCCGTGAGAAATGGCCTGACAAGTGGAATCAAGATCGGACTCGGCGCCATCGAGCTCGGCCACAACCGAAGCCAGGGTGAGGGCCATGTTCGTTCCGGTGTCGCCATCGGGAACCGGATAGACGTTCAACCGGTTGATGGTCTCTCGATGAGCGGCCAAGGCATCGGCGTAGCCCCGGATGAGAGTCCGGAGGTCATCGGCGGTCAGGCTGGTGGCGATCGACATCGGCGGAGAGACTACCGATGTGACCGGCGTCCGGCTGAGGCGGCCCAAATCGGCCCGATTCAGGCCGGTCATCCGCCGAATTGGGCCTGAGAGGGCTCGC
>CAIKHC010000060.1 GCA_903827085.1 uncultured Candidatus Nemicrothrix sp.
ATGGCCGCGAACAGTAGGTCGAAAACGACCGAAGCCGACCCTTTGGGTCGGCTTCGGAGCGAGGTGGAAACCGGGGGGACAGTCTCGACACCTTCTACGAACTCTGCAGAGGGGGATCCGCTTCATGAGTTCGAGGCTTGCTTTCGCAAGTATGGCCCTATGTTACCCATCGGTCCAACTGTTTATGGTGATCTATGCCATCATTATTTGTGATGGACCTCCGCCAGCTCGCCACCCTCCTCGCTGTTGTCGATAACGGCGGGTTTACGGCGGCCTCACGATCGCTCCATACGGTGCAATCCAACGTTTCGGCCCATATCTCTCGGCTCGAGAAGGAACTCGGGGCAACGCTCATCGACCGAGCCACAGGGCTCCCCACGGCCGAGGGCCAGGTCGTGGTCGAACGAGCTCGCCGCATTCAGACCGAACTCTCGGCCCTCACTGCCGATGTCCACTCGGTGAGATCCGAAATCAGCGGCACGGCCCGCATTGGGATCATCGGCACGACGGCTCGGTGGCTGGCTCCGGCTTTGATCGACGTCATGTCGCTCCAGCATCCACTCGTGCGGATCGAGGTTCACGACGCCACCACGGCATCGCTTCTGCTCAAACTCAATTCCGGCGCTGTGGACTTGGCCGTCCTGACAACCCCCACGAACGACCCAGAGGTTGTGGCCACAGCATTGTTCACCGAAGACCGCATCCTGGCTACGCCAGCAGGGCATTCACTGTTCGGGAAAAATCGCATCACACTCGCCGACCTCGACGGTATTGAACTCATTGTCGAACCGCCCAGCCGCCCATTCCGCGAACAGCTCGACGCCCTGTTCGCAGAACGTGACTACACACTGAAGGTCAAGGCCGAGGTCGATGGCACCCGCCTCATGGCCTCGCTCGCCTTCGAAGGGTTTGGCGCCGCGATTCTTCCGGCCAGTGCCGTGTCGGCCCGTTCTGACCTCGGATGGCATACCGCTCCCGTCGAAGGGCTACCCGGCCGGGCCGTCGGGCTCGCGACCCGCCGGCAGGCGTTACTCTCAGCACCAGCACGAGCACTTGCCGATGTCCTCCGAGATGTCGTGAGTTCCCGGGGTGAACGCCAGCCCGGCATTCACCCAGCTTCGCCTCAGCACCTTTCCCCCGATTGATGACTCCTCCTTCCGCCTCCAACCCCAAAGGCGGAAGGTTCGCGTCCAACACCGGCCGCGCGGTGCAGTTGCGGGCCAAGGTCCCCGGCGTCGTTCACGCCGACATCGACATTCTCGACACGATGAGCGGTCCACGCCGCATTGTGCGCGTGCGCATCGGCGGCGACGCGAACGAGGACGGAAAAGGTGGCGCACTCTCTCCACGCGACGGCGAAAGCATCGCCAACGCAGCGCATGTCGCACTTGCCGAACGGCTTCCCGTTGTCGTTGAACTTTCCTCGACTGGCGCCGACATCAGCGAAGGACTCGCAGCGCTGCACGGTTGGGGCCAAGCCGCCAAAGCCCTCAGTTCATGTTCGGGAATTGTTCCCACGGTGATAGCGGTTTCTGGTCCTGCGGTGTCGGGGCCTGCGCTTCTTCTTGGTTTGGCCGATCACGTCGTCATGACCGAAGACGCCTACGCATTCGTAAGTGGCCCACACATGGTCCGCCAATTCACCGGCGTTCCTATCGACAAGATGGATCTCGGCGGAGCCAGCGCCCACAGTCGCAACACCGGCGTTGCATCTGCGGTCGTGGCTGACGCCGATGCCGCGATGGAATGGGTGACAAACCTCTTCGATTACTTGCCCGGCCACAACGACGAACTCTCACCACGACTCTCGAGTGACGATCCGGTGGATCGGCTGACGCCAGAAGCCGGTGAAATCATTCCCGCAACTCCCACGGGCTCCTACGACGTTCGCACCGTGATCCGAGCGATCGCCGATGACGGCGAACTGTTTGAGCTGCGCGCGGCATGGGCCGCCAATCTCGTGACCGCTTTCGCGTCAATCGCCGGTCGACCAGTCGGGTTCGTCGCAAACCAACCCTGCGCGCTCGCCGGAACGCTTGACATTCCTGCATCACAAAAGGGCGCTCGTTTCGTTGCCTTCTGCGATGCGTTCAACATCCCACTCATCACGCTCGTCGATACACCCGGCTTCTACCCGGGCAAAGATCTCGAATGGCGCGGAATGATTCGCCATGGCGCGCAAATGGCCTTCGCCTACGCCCGAGCCACCGTTCCTCGCATCAATGTCACCTTGCGCAAGAGCTACGGCGGTGCCTACATCGTGATGGACTCCAAGCAAATGGGCAACGACCTCGCGCTGGCCTGGCCGTCAGCCGAAATTGCAGTGATGGGCGCCAAGGGCGCGGTGGAGATCCTCAATCGCGGCATTGCCGATGACGATCGTCAGGCCCTCGAAGATGCCTACGAGGAACGACTCCTCAACCCTTACATCGCAGCCGATCGCGGATTTATCGACGCGGTGATTGACCCGGCCGAGACCCGCGCCCATGTCGCCGCTGCCCTCGTTGCGCTCGAGGACAAACGTGAGCGGATCCAACCCCGCTCACACGACAACACCCCCCTCTAGCCACACGGGTCAGATTCCCCGTCGGTCGTCGGGTGTTGTTTACGAATCGTTCATACCCGACCGAACGGGCGCCTCGCCGGGGCCACTAGGCTGCACCTGCAGGGGATCCCAACGACAACGATGTACAGGAGTTCGACGAGTGGCCGAGAGTGTGACCATCACCGATAACCGCACCGGAGAGTCGGTCGAAGTTCCGATCGTCAACGGTGGCGTCGATTCCGCAGCATGGTCGAAGCTCATGCCGGGCACCTGGTTCTACGACCCCTCCTTCTCCACCACTGCTGCAGCCGAGAGTTCCATCACCGAACTCGATGGTGGCGCAGGCATCCTTCGCTACCGCGGGTACCCCATCGAGCAGTTGGCCGAACAGTCGACCTACCTCGAAGTTGCCTATTTGCTCCTCAACGGCGAACTCCCCACCGAAACGCAAATGGCCGACTGGTCCCACGAGATCACGTACCACACGTTCATTCACGAAAACGTGCGCAAGCGCTTCATGGAGGGCTTCCACCACGACGCTCACCCCATGGGCATCCTTGTTTCTACCCTCGCTGCGCTTTCCACCTTCTACCCCGACGCGAAGAACATCTTCGACCTCGAAAGTCGTCAGAAGCAGATCATTCGCCTGATCGCCAAGATGCCGACCATCGCTGCTGGCGCACACCGCCACAGTGTCGGTATGCCGTTCGTCTACCCAGACAACAGCCTCGACTTCACCTCGAACTTCCTTTCGATGATGTGGCGAGTCGCCGAGCCGAACTACGAACCCAACCCGGTTCTGGCCAAGGCCCTCGACGTCCTTTTCATCCTGCATGCCGACCACGAGCAGAACTGCTCCACCACGGCCATGCGCGTTGTTGGCTCCTCACACGCCGATCCGTATTCATCAGCTGCCGCTGCCGCTGCGGCGCTTTACGGCCCTCGCCATGGTGGCGCCAACGAAGCCGTGCTTCGCATGCTCAATACCATTGGCACCCTTGACAACGTCGACGACTACGTCAAAGACGTTCGCGAAGGCAAGATGGTCCTGCAGGGCTTTGGCCACCGCGTGTACAAGAACTACGACCCGCGGGCCAAGATCATCAAGAAGATCGCCTACGACGTGTTCAAGGTCACCGGCAAGAACGAACTTCTCGACATTGCTCTCAAGCTTGAAGAAACCGCCCTCGCCGACGACTACTTCGTGAGCCGCAAGCTCTACCCGAACGTCGACTTCTACTCGGGCCTCATCTACCAGGCCATGGGATTCCCGATCGAGATGTACACCGTGCTCTTCGCCATCCCGCGTATGGCCGGTTGGCTTGCACACTGGAGCGAAATGCTCGATCAGAACTCACGTATCGCTCGCCCCCGTCAGCTCTACACAGGCTCCGGCGTCCGCGACTACGTGCCGATCAACCAGCGTTAATCATCCAGCACTGAGTCTCAACTTCTGATCAAACGTCGATCAGGATCTTGCCAACATTTGCGTTGGTTTCCATGTACGCGTGCGCATCGGCAATTGCCGCCAGCGAATAGCGCGAATCAATCACTGGCTTCACAATGCCAGCATCGAACAGCGGCAGGATCTCGGCCGCGAATCGCTGCGTGATTGCAATCTTTTCAGCGAGGGGACGCGCTCGTAGCACCGTGCCGATGAGGCTGGCACGTTTGGGCAACATCATTCCGATATTCACCTCGGTACGCCCGGCGCCCATGGTCCCGACCTGCACAATGCGACCGCCCACGCGCACCGCAGCAATGTTCTTGTTGACGTAATCGCCGCCGATGACATCAAGCACAACATCGACGCCCGCACCATCCGTGAATGATGCGCATTCAGCAACGAAGTCCTGCGTCGCGTAATCGACTGCGAGATCCGCACCGAGCTCGCGGCATGCAGCAAGTTTTCCGGCCGAGGCGGTAACGATCACCCGCGCACCGATCGCCTTGCAGATTTGAATCGCTGCAGTACCCACGCCAGAAGCGCCCGCATGAACGAGTGCCGTTCGGCCAGCGGTGAGTCCACCCTGCACAACGAGCGCATCGAACGCCGTGATCCACACCTCAGGAATTGCCGCAGCATCTTCGACCGAAACCGTGGTCGGAATGCGCATGAGTTGGTGTTCGTGGATCACAAGTTGTTCGGCGTAGGAACCTCCACCGACGATTCCCATCACCTCGTCGCCAACAGCCCACGACGTGACTCGTTCACCGAGTGCGGTGACTCGACCAGAGAACTCCATGCCGGGAATTTCGGGCGCTGGCGGGGTGAACCCGGCCAAGGGCGGGCTGGGATACAACCCGCGGCGCTGCAAGAGGTCAGCACGATTGAGTGCTGTCGCCACGATGTCGATGAGCACTTCCTCGGGACCAGGAACGGGATCGACCACGTCGATCAACTGCAAGACATCGAGTTCGCCATAGCCATTTAGAACGACAGCTTTCATCGCCGCAGCCTACGCTCGTGTCATGACGTCGGACACAACACACTTCCGCACCTGCCCGCTGTGCGAAGCAACCTGCGGTCTTGAGTTAACCGTGCGTGAAGGCACCGTCGTTCGTATTCGTGGCGATCGCGATAACGCGTTCTCCAAAGGTTTTATCTGCCCAAAGGGATCGGTGCTGCACAAGTTGCACGCTGATCCCGATCGCTTGCGCGTGCCGATAGTCCGACGGGGCAATGACCCAGAAACCGCAACCTGGGAACAGGTTTCGTGGGACGACGCGTTTGCGGTCATCGCTGAAGGAATTCAGGGTGTCATCGACCGTCACGGCCGTCACGCAGTTAGTGCCTATTTCGGAAACCCGAGCGTGCACTCGCTTGGCACCGTCATTTTCAACCGAGTCCTCATCCAAGCAATGGCGAGTCCGCAGATCTATTCGGCCTCAACCGTCGATCAGATGCCGAAGCATGTTTCCAGCGGTCTTCTGTTCGGCAATCCGATCCTCATTGCAGTTCCCGATATTGATCGCACCGATCACCTGCTGATTCTTGGGGCCAACCCCTACGAATCGAATGGTTCGCTCGCAACTGCTCCCGATTGGCCCGGACGCATTCAGGCCATTCGCGAACGCGGGGGCAAGGTCATCGTCGTTGACCCTCGGCACACCAAAACCGCAGCGAATGCCGACGAGTGGCACTCGATTCGCCCCGGCGGCGATGCGCTGCTGCTGTGCGCGATGTTGCATGTGTTGTTCGCCGAAGACCTGATTGATGCCGGCCGCGGCCCAGGATTGACCAGTGGACTGCGCGACATCGCCGACGCCGTCGAACCATTTGCGCCATCCGTTGTCGCCGACCGCATCGGCATCGACGCCGGCACGATTGCGCGCATGGCACGCGAACTTGCTGCCGCGCCCACTGCAGTTGTCTACGGGCGTATCGGCACACAAACCGTTGGTTTCGGAACGCTCGCGGCATGGGCTGTCGATGCTCTCAACCTGGTCACTGGAAATCTCGATTCACCCGGTGGGGCAATGTTCCCGCTCACTCCGCACGAAAGCGGCCGCGGCAAGGGTCGTGGTCGCGGTTTCCGCATCGGACGGCGCCATAGTCGCGTGCGCGGGTATCCCGAAGTGCGTAGTGAGTACCCCGTGGCAGGCCTTGCCGAAGAAATCACGACACCGGGCGATGGACAGATCCGAGCAATGGTCACCGTTGGCGGGAACCCTGTGCTTTCGACACCGCATTCCGCCGCGCTTGATGCCGCACTGCGCGAGCTCGAATTCATGGTGAGCGTCGATCCGTATCTCAACGAAACCACTCGCCATGCGAACGTCATCCTTCCGCCACCCACCGCGCTTGAGCGCAGCGAATACCAAATGGCGTTCATCGGATTAGCCGTACGCAACTTTGCACAGTGGGCACCGCCGATGTTCGACAGCGACTGCTTACAAGAACACGAGATCATCGGACGCCTTGCACTCATTTTCACTGGTCCCGACGCGGGCACAGATCCCACCGTCCTCGACACAATGCTGCTCGATGGCGCGCTTCAGGCGGCGATCGACGGAACCAACTCCCCCATTGCCAATCGATCCATCGACGAACTGCGGGCACTCGTCCAGTCAGACCCGTCGCGCACCGGCGTCGACCAAATTCTCGACGTGATGATTCGAACGGGTTCGCGCGGCGATTGGTTTGGCGCTGTTCCCGACGGCCTTTCGCTTGATGTCTTCGAAGCCAACCCACACGGCATTGATTTGGGTGCGCTTGAACCACGTCTGCCCGAAGCACTGCGCACCGAATCAGGCACGATCGAACTCGCGCCGCAGATCATCATCGACGAACTCGCCCGACTGGCCACCACTCTCGACGAGCCTGTCGACACCAATGGCCTCGTGCTCATTAGCCGCCGACATTTGCAGTCGAACAACTCGTGGATGCATAACGTCGAAGCGCTTGTGAAGGGCAAAGTGCGCTGCACACTTCTCGTGCACCCCACCGACGCAACTCGACTTTCACTCACCGATGGTTCCGATGCGGTCATAGCCTCGCGGGTCGGTTCGGTGACAGCGCCAGTCGAGGTCACCGAAGAAGTTCCGGTCGGCGTCGTAAGCCTTCCTCATGGTTGGGGTCATGACATGGCCGGCACACGGTCACAGGTCGCCTCCAAACGGCCTGGTGTGAACTCGAACCTTCTGACCGACCCTGAACTCCTTGATCCGTTGTCGGGCAATGCCGTGCTGAATGGCATTCCCGTCACCGTTGTTCCCGCCTGACCGGTTAGGCCAGCGGAGTTTCTACCGCCGGTGAATGCACGGCGTTCACTTCCGCTTCCGCCTCTGCTCGAAGTGTCCGAGTCAGGAACAAGAACACGACGCCCCACAGAAGGCTTCCACCGCCGATGATCGCGATCGTTACCGACACTCCGACGAGTCCGCTCATTGTGCCAGCAAAGAGCAGTGAAAGACTCATGGCCAGTGTGACCAATGATGCATCGACCGCGAAGATTCGTCCTCTGAGTTCATCGGGCGTGAGCACCTGCAATCCATAGGTCGTGAGCGCCCACTGCGCACCGCCACCCATATGAGCGATCGTCACGCCAAGAACAGCGAGCAACAGATACGGCGCAAACGCGACACCGAGATACATCGCCCCGTAACCAAGAGCCGCAAACCCACTGGCAAGAAGTACCCCGTGAATTCCTCGCTTTACTAAGCGAATGATCAAGAGCGGTCCAAGTACAACGCCGATACCTCGACCAGCGAGAAGAAGCCCGATCGCGCCATCGCTGCCGCCGAACTTCACGGTCGCCA
Source organism: uncultured Candidatus Nemicrothrix sp. (assembly GCA_903827085.1). GTDB lineage: Bacteria > Actinomycetota > Acidimicrobiia > Acidimicrobiales > Acidimicrobilacustridaceae > Acidimicrobilacustris > Acidimicrobilacustris europaeus. Next base: position 7,808 of record CAIKHC010000060.1, read on the forward strand.
GCACCGCCAACATGCCGACGACACCCGCGCCAAAACCAAAACCGATATGAGAACCAATGAGCGCCATGGTCGCAGGATGGCGACGAGCATGGGCAAGCACCTCGCGCGTATCGCGCAATGGACGCATGCGCTCGGTACGAACTTTTGCGGGTCCATCTGCCTGCAGCGATTCACGGATCGTCACGATGATCAACGCCGCAACTACAAAACTTGCAGCGTTGGCGAGAAATGCAGCATCACGCCCAAAGGCCACAGTGAACAAAGCGCCCAGCCCTGCACCAACCGCGAGCATCGCTCCCCAGGTTGCACCCATCATCGAAGTTGCAGTGGCGAGATCTTCTTCGTCGACAATGTTGGGAATACCCGCTTGTGCCGCGGGACCAAAAAAGGAACCCAGCGCCGTCACACCGCCCTGCGCAACGAACACAATCCATGGCATTCCGTGTCCGGCCAACAAGAACAGAAGTGCAGCGGCAGCTTGCGCTGATGACGCAAGGATCAGAACCTTGCGACGATCGAAACGGTCGGCCACTGGTCCTGCAATCGGACCCATCACAAACGTGGGCAATGTTTGCGCGACCCAAAAGGCAGACGCGAGAAAATCCGAACCAGTTGCGTCGAGCAATAGGCCAATCGCCGCCACAGCAGCGAACCAGTCGCCGCCGTAGCTGATCACCTGAGCGGTGAACAGTTTTCGAAATGCGGAATTACGTCGAAGCAGTGACCACATCAGTGGTCAGGCCGGATTCCAACCGTCGACCATGCCCGTGAGTCCGGTGGGCTCGTGTGGGCCGAACGACAACTGCTCGAGCACGCCAACACCGACGCGATCACCCATACGCACTTTGCAGAGCGTCTGAATGTGGATGCATGAAGGATCCTGCGGGTTGAATTCGTCCAGCGGAATCGATTCGCTTCCAACCTCAAGTGGGCCGTGCAGAGAACCATGTGACCAATGCGGATGCATGTAACCGATACCGCGCATGCGGAAGGTGTACATGGGCTCGAATTCGATGCGATCAACCGTGCCATCAGAATGGCTGACTTCAATGGCAGCCGATTCCATTTCGCGTCGACCCTTTTGCCACTGCAGTTCGTAGCGAATGTTGCTCACTTCTTCGGGCTCAACGATGTCGGCGCCCCACGTAGGAGCGTCGGGCGATTCAAGAATCGGAACGACAAGTGCTGATTCCATCCACCGAGTTCCGTCGGCCCGTTCGAACATCGCGAGATGCGTGCACATATCGTCGAAGTGCAATGGGGCCCAGAGCCAGAAGATCTGCATTTCGCCGGGGGCAAAGTTTGTTGGCGTTTGCACACCCACACCGCGCACACCCCAGGAACGATCACGAACACCGAAGGTTGATTCGGCCTTCACGTCGATGATCTGGCCCTTGACGTTGATGGTGCCTTCCCACGTACCCCACTGCGTCAGACGCGTGTAGTCCATGATCTTGACGTTGTTGCGCACGATCGTTTGCTTGGGCTCTTCAATGACTGCGGTGCGGGCACGGAATAACAAGTCGCAAGAGATGTCTTCATCGTTTGGGGCAACGGTGAAGCGGATTTCCTTCAATGGCTCGGGCACGGAAATGGAGATCGGACCGATCGTTGTTTCTCGTCCGAGCGGCATCGACCCTGAGGCGAAGATCGAATGCTCGATGCCATCGACGACAACGCTGAATGCGGCATCGATCACACCACGGTTCGGGTAGTGCCCCATGGCGCCACCGATGAAGAAAGCGCCGTCACGATCGCAACCGTTAAAGAAGTAGCGGTCGTAATGGTTGGGATCAGCACTGACGGTCTGGACGATTGGGTCGCCCGTTTGGTGGATCGGGAAATCATCGAACGGCGTGATCATTGTGCTGCCCCCTGAGGTTGGTTCTTCTGCGACAACGGCCGCCCACGGGCGGCCGAAGTGCTTGAGAGTGGACCCGACTGGACTCGAACCAGCGACCCCTTCCGTGTCGAGGAAGTGCTCTAGCCAACTGAGCTACG